>NZ_JACOQG010000014.1:0-74120 GCF_014297245.1 Blautia difficilis
GCTTAATCTATAAACCACATATTTAGGGGGATATGTCAAGATATTTATATAAAAAAATCCAGAATATAAGCCCAGAATGCTGAAAATTCAACCATTCTGGGCTTAAGTTGACCACATTGGGGTCTGACCCCAAAACAAAATGATTATAAGAAACGAGCAGGGTTATTTCAAAGATCTGCAGATTTAGAGTAGTTCTTTTTTTCTGAGAGAAAATTAAAAATCGTTTTTGGTTCTTCTGGAGAGTGATTATAGCGTTTGGGAAACATCCGGAGAAACCATTACCTCAGGGTGTCGGTAAAGTTCTTTATCAAAGAGGGCTTTGAGATGCCCTTTCTTTTTTTATCCAAATCTTTCCTCTTGTTTACATATATAAACCTAAGAAAAAACTTGACGTTTAAATGTTACAAGTGTAATATTTAAGAAAATACGAAAAAAGGAGAAATAAAACTATATGAGAAAAACGAAAAGAAAAAAACACACGAAGACTATCACAAAAATAGTTTTATTTAGCGGTATATTGATTGGTGGTGGAATCGGTATTGTAACAATAATGAATCGTAATGTTCCTGAAAAAAGACTAATGGAATATATGAAATATATTGAAAAAGGGGAATATGAGCAAATGTATGCCATGCTGGATCAGAAAAAAAGCAGCATGAACAGTAAGGAAGAATTTATAGAACGAAATTCTAAAATATATGAAGGCATTGAGATGTCTGATCTGTCCATAACCGATATTACAGCAAAAAGAAAAGAAAACGGAAATGCGGCAGTTTCCTATACAACAAATATGCAGACTGCTGCAGGAAATGTAGAATTTACCAACAATGCGGTATTTTCACATAACTGGACAGGATATCATTTAATCTGGCAGGATCAGTTGATTTTTCCAGAGTTATCTGCAACGGATAAAGTTCAGGTAACGTCAGAAGAGGCAAAAAGAGGAAATATTTTAGACAGAAATGGTCGCCAGCTGGCTGGAGAGGGAACTGCATCTTCGGTAGGAATTGTTCCGGGCAGAATGGAGAACAGGGAAGATACAATAAAAAAACTGGCAGAGTATCTTGGAATTGGAGCAGACGAAATTGAGGATAAGTTAAAAGCCGATTGGGTAAAAGCAGATTCTTTTGTACCAGTAGCAACAATTCCTAAAATACAAGAGGTCGATCTTCTGACAGTGAATCCGGATGAAACTGTTCTGGAAGAAAAAGAAAAGCAGGACACATTATTGAAGATTCCAGGTATTATGTTATCTGATGTAAAAGTACGAACTTATTATCTAAAAGAAGCTGCCTCTCATCTGGTAGGGTATGTACAGGCGGTTACAGCCGAGGATTTGCAGGAACATAAAGGGGAAGGGTATCGTACAAACAGTGTGATTGGAAAGACGGGACTGGAAACGCTTTATGAAAAAGAACTAAAAGGGACAGATGGGTGTGAGATCTGTATTGTAGATGCAAATGGAAATAAAAAAAGTGTCATTGCATATGAGCCTAAAAAAGATGGAGAAGATATCCATACTACGATTGATGGCGATCTTCAAAGTACTCTTTATGAACAATTTAAAGAAGACAGAGGATGTTCTGTAGCCTTGAATCCTTATACAGGGGAAGTACTGGCGTTGGTAAGTACGCCATCTTATGATAATAATGATTTTGTACGTGGAATGGACAACAGCCAGTGGAGTGCATTAAATGAAAATGAAGACAGGCCTTTATACAACCGCTTTCGCCAGACATGGTGTCCAGGCTCAACTTTTAAACCTGTAATTGCTGCAATTGGATTAAAAGTGGGGGCATTTACTGCAAATGACGATTTTGGAAATGAGGGTCTGGCATGGCAGAAAGATTTCTCGTGGGGAGATTATACAGTGACTACACTTCATGATTATGCACCTGTGATCTTGAAAAATGCGCTTATTTATTCAGATAATATTTATTTTGCAAAAGCAGCATTAAAAATCGGTGCGGATCAACTGATGCAATCTCTAAATCAAATAGGATTTAATCAGGAACTTCCATTTGATATTAAAATGTCAGAGTCTCAGTATTCTAATACGGACAAGATAGAAACAGAAATCCAGCTTGCTGACAGTGGGTATGGACAGGGACAGATTCTGGTAAATCCTTTGCATCTTGCAAGCATTTATACGGCTTTTCTAAATGATGGAAATATGATAAAGCCATATCTTCACGCGGATGGAAGCACTTCCAGTGAAATCTGGATAAAAGATGCTTTTTCACCACAGATTGTTTTGGAGGTTATGGAGGGGCTAGAGGGTGTAGTGAATAACCCGGAAGGAACTGGTTATGGAGCATGCCGGGAAGACATTAGATTAGCAGGAAAAACCGGAACAGCGGAACTGAAAGCTACAAAAGAAGATACATCTGGAACAGAAATTGGCTGGTTTACAGTTTTTACTACAGATAGAGATACAGAGAATCCTATTTTGCTCATCAGTATGGTAGAGAATGTGAAAGATATTGGAGGAAGCGGTTATGTGGTGGAAAAGGATAAGGCGATACTGGATGAATATCTCGGTAATGAATAATTTTTACCTTTAAATATTACAAATGTAAGAGGAAAATGATATGAAAAAAATTTGGAAAATATTTTGGGGAGTTATTTTTCTTGCTGTCTGTAGTGGATGTGGCATAAAGAAAGAGCAGAAAAAGACAATTGAAGATACGAAAGAAAAAATTTACAGAGAGTGTGAAATGCTGGCAGAAGACTATCAGAGCATATATGAGAATGCTGCGAAAGAAAATGCACTATATGAGCTGAGTACAATACAAAAAAGTATGGATTATTTTGGAAAATATGGATATGCAGTAATTGATTCCTACAATCAGCTGGATATGGTTCAAAGTATTAAAGTAGATGATTTTTTGAAAAAAGCAGAAAAAGAGAAGAATGGAAAAACTACTATATTTCAAGTTATAGCAGGAGATCATTTTATTCGGTATGATCTGAAAACCAAACAGGGGAAAATAGACGTTGAAGTAAGCTCTTTTAAATGGAAAGAGGATACTTGGCAGGAAACATATTATCATGAGTTTAGAGCTAATTCATGGAAATATACAGAAAACGGGTATTTCTTTATGGAAGAATATCATCCGGCTGGATATGATGGACCGTCTGGATATCGGGCCTTTCGGGTAGTGCCGTTAAATAAAAAATGCAGGGAGCTGAATCGAAAATATATACTTCCTTTTGGATATACACTTAATAAATTGTTTACTTCTAATTGGAGTGAAAAAAATTATGATGGAATAAATTTTTATGATGTTTTTGACCGTTTACTTTCAATGGAAGAAAAAACTGATGAATTTAAGGAAGGAAAGACTTATGAAATCCCAAAAGAATCATTTGAAGCGATATTTCAAAAATATTTTAATATAAGCGCAGAGATACTGCAGACAGGAACGGTATTTCACACGGAAACACAGACATATCGGTATCGAACCAGAGGAATCGTATATGATTTTGCTCCCACACCATATATTCCATATCCGGAAGTTGTTTCCTACATAGAAAATCAAGATGGAACAATAACACTGGAAGTAAATGCGGTATGGCCACAAAAAGAATTAGATCAGGCGTTTTGTCATAGCGTAACCATTCGGCTGTTAGATAAAGATAGATTTCAATATGTATCCAATTATGTATCAAGGTCAGAAATAGAGGTTACCTGGTATACGGAAAGATTATCAGACGAAAAGTGGGAGGAATGTTATGGAGATAATTGATATGAGTACAAAAAGAAAACTGAAAAAGATGGTGAGTGTTTTATTTATTTTGGGATGCTTTTTCATAGGAAATACAAAATGTAAAGGGGCTGATTTAGAATATATTTCACAGGAAACTGCGAATTATGCTGTACAAGAAAGAGGATATGATTTGCCAGTAGATGAAGTCGTGAAAGAAGAAGCTATTGAAGATTGTAAGAATGTTATGAATCAGATGAAAGCCATTTATCAAAAGGCGGATAAAGGAACTTCATCGAATGTAGTAGTTTCTGAGACAGTAATGGAAGAAATGCAGGAAGTATTAAAGGAAAAAAATGTCCCTGTTATTACATCAGCGCCGTATTCAAATATGGCTAATTATTCTAAGATGGAAGAATTTCTTTTCAGGGCAGAACAGGATCTGACAGGAGATATCGTCTTATATAGGATTAACAGGGATGGTGGGATAGAAAGACTCAAATTCAATTATGATGGGACAGATATGTATTTGCTGGCTGTGAAAGCTGTTTGGGGTATGAACGACAATCCATCTATTGTATATGTTTCGTATACAAGGATAGAAGAATGGAAATATACAGAAAAAGGCTGGTTTGGTTATACGCTATGCGTTCCAAAGTATCCGGAAGTATCAGAAGCGGTTGATGGCAGTTCTATGATAAGAATTAAACCTTTAAGTGATGAATGCCGGGAAGTTTCGAAGAAGTGTGTGTATTTGCTTGGATATCAGGGGAATAATCTTTTATGTTCTGATTGGGATAGATCTGATATGGAAGGGTTAGATTATAATGGTTTATATGAATATTTATATCGAATGAAATACGGGGAGAGATATGAGTTTTCAGGTAACTCAAGTGGAATTCCGGCAGAAGAGTTTGAAAATCTGATAATGGAGTTTTTGCCGATAACAGCGGAGCAAATTAAAAAATGGGCAGTATTTGATTCGGAACATCAAACTTATGACTGGGAACGATTAGGCTGTTTAAATTATAGCCCTACTTATTTTGGAACATCTTTACCGGAGGTCGTTGAAATAAGAGATAGCGGAGAGGGAAACAGTGTGTTGGTTGTTGATGCTGTATGTGATACATTTATATGTAATGATGCCGTTATTACAAGTGAGCTGACTGTTAAGTTCAACGATGATAAGAGTTTTAAATATATGGGGAATAAAATTCTGAATAATGGTACGAAAGAAGTTCCCAAATATCAATATAGAATAAAAAGAAAGAACTGATAACAACTATCAGCCCTTTCATATTTGTTAATTCCATATATGTAATTTTTTTAAGATATCAGAAGTGATTTCAAATGCTTTTTTGCCAGTTGCATTAGAATCACTTTGGATATTGGTTGCAAAATAATAGCTGTTATCGGAAGTTTCTACATATCCGATAAACCAGCCGTTGATATCCTGTCCGTTGACACGACCGGTTCCAGTTTTTCCGTAGAAATTACCATTAGGTGTACTGGCAATTTTTATAGCATTTTTAACAGAAAATACATTTTGGAAATTTAGATGGAATTCATTTGTGTTAAATTTTTTTAATAATGTTACTTGCTCTAAAGGCGAGATTTTTAATGAAAAATCGGACCAGTATAAATCCAGATTTGAACTGGTTGTTTGGTTTCCATATTCTATTTTATTCAAAAATTCCTGGACTCTGTTAATTCCGAGCTGCGAATCAATTGCCTGGAAATACCAGTTAACGGAATTTTGCATAGCAGAGTTTAAATCCTGATCAGCTTCCCAGGATGGAAAAGGAAAGGCATCACCATTCCATGTCATGGAAGAGTGTTCTGGTGTGATGATTCCGGATTCCAACCCTAATAATGCATCGTATATTTTGTAGGTAGACTCTGGCGGAATACGTTTGGTGGCTTCTTCAAGATCGTATATTTTCCAGGAATCCAAATTATTGTCATACAAAACAAATGATCCATCATATGTTCCAAATGTTTCGGATATATCTAACAGGGAGATATTTTTGTCTGTATCACTAAAATGATATACGCTTTGAGTAGAGGCATCAATGGATAAAATGGGTGTACATCCAATAAAAACAGCACTAATGACCAGATAAATTATCAATGCTCTCATTTTTTGATAAAGAGTTTCTTTCCTAAAAACGGCGATGTTGAGAATACGTCGTTTCATCTGCCTGAAATTTCCGGACATTCCAACTGCCAGTGGAGAGGAAAAAGAGGATATTTTTTCTGCAAAATTAATCAGTGTAGTTCCATAAGCTTGGTATTCATCAGCAGAAATCATCTGCAATACAGCAGAATCACAGGCTATTTCACGGTCACAGAGAATTTCTTTTAAAGTGTACCAAACAAAAGGGTTAAACCAGTAGAGTATATTACTTATGACCATGAGGAAGCCAATAAATGTATCTTTGTGACGGTAATGCTGTAATTCGTGTAGCAGCATAAAACGCATATCATCAGGATTCAGTTCGGAAATTAAATGGATGGGAATGTAAATTCTGGGATGTATTATTCCGATTAAAACTGGTGATTTTAAAAATGCAGTACTGTAGACTGATACTGGGTGAGAGATTTTAAGTTCCTTTAAACAATTGTAATAAATAGTTTTTACCTGCTGATTTTGAAGCGGGAGAGCAGATCTTTTTATGGAACGTACATAGTTTAATGAATGAAGGGTGAGGACTGACATAATCATAACACCCGTTATCCATATTAGAAAGAGTATGGTATTCAAGCCTCCAGAAAATTGACTACTGATGGAAACTGAAAAATCATTCACCTGGTTTAACAAAATATTTTGTGTATTACTGGTAAGTTCGGATAGCGTGTCGGTACCAGAGTTAAGTCCTGAGTCAGTTTGAAAAAAATGTAACCATGAAAAAAGTTGTGAGCCATGAATCTGTACAGGAAAAAATGGCACGGCAAGTAATAAAAATAAAAGAAAACAGAGATGGTACTGTGTAGTCGCAGATAAATATTTTTTCAGAAGTTTTTTTGTTCCGATTATTACAAGTGTAAAAATACATATGAAGATATTACTGATTAAAAAGTGGATGATCCAGTTGCTCATTCAAAACCTCCTATTTCTGATGTTTTGATAATAAATGGCGTAAGTTATCAATTTCTGTTGAAGAGAGCTTATCGTCTTCAAGGTAAGAAGCCAGCATAGAAGAAAGATTTCCATTATAATATCGCTTTAAAAAAGAATTGCTTTCCTGGCGTATATATTCATCTTCTTGGACTAATGGAGTATAGACAAATACCCGGCTTTGTTTTTCGTAGGAAAGAGCTTTTTTGGAAACAAGTCTCTTGATAAGAGTTTGAATTGTTTTTGGACTCCAGCTGGTAGTTAGAGTAAGTTTTTCTGTAATTTCATTTGTATTGATGGGAGCATATTTCCATACAATTTTCATAACTTCAAATTCGGCTTCTGAAATCTGGGGTAGTGACATAATAAAATCCTCCTGCTAAATCCTACATATGTAATAAATATATTATATTACTTGTAGAAGAAAAAAGTCAAATGGCAGATGATATATAGAATATAAAATTAATAATGTAGAGGCAATAAAGGTGAAAAAGATAGAAATTATTGAGAGAATCACAGATGCTAATGGAAGCATAAGTGAAAACATATTGACTAGCTGGGAACATAAAAACCAATTCATACCGGAAATTATAAGGTTTGGAGAATTAAAAATATATCTACAGGAACGAATTGTTAAAAAGAATGATAGTGATGTTCATCTTTCAAAATATGAATATGATATTTTACTTCTTTTAGCGAAAAGTCCAGGTAGAATATTTGGAAAAGAAATGGTTTATGATCTGGTATGGAATGAACCTTATTCCGGTGATTATAATGTGGTTATGCGACATATCTGCAATATCAGAGAAAAAATAGAAGATGATCCTGGACAACCATTATATATACAAACAGTACGAGGTGTAGGATATCGGTTTAATGGGAATTTAGGCAACGAGTGAAATCGCTGCCTATTATTATGGTTTTACAAAGAAGGGAGTTGGTTATGAGAAGATCTTTGTATTTCAGGAGCATCCTGTTTGAGATATTTGGACAGGTTTTGATGTATCAATTCCAACTCTTTTATTTCTTGCTTAAAGGAAACGTATTGAGTATTTAGTGATTCCTTTCTGGAAATAAGATCTGCAATTTGCTCTTGCAACTTATTGGAATTAAGATGTTTCAGGTTTATACCATTTTCCTGTAAAATATGTTCAGCACCCGCGAAAAGAATAATTTGAGATTCATATTTACGGAAATAACGATCTGGATCTTTGGAGCTTTTATAATGGTCGTCGTAAATTTTATTTTTCTGATTTTCTGGATATGAGTTATGATTTAATTGACAGTGGGAAGTAATTAAAATTAAAAAGGAAGCTTTTCAGAAAAATCTCTGATCGGCTCCCAGGTATTTATTCTGGATATGTATAAGTTGATCTTTGCAACAGGATATTTTCCCAATCTCGTTCATGGCGCAACACTCGGAGAATATGAATCTCTTTTGTTTCTTCCATTATAATATAAAAAATAATAGAGGGCGGAAAAGATCTTTTATGTATGGAATATCCTCTGTACAGAATTTGAGTTCGGGGAAAGGCAGTACTGAACTTGCTTAAATTCTGCATTTGTTCTTTCAGATCAGATTGAAAACGGTCAGCACGTTGCTGGCCGAATTCTTCTTCAATATAATCTGCAATGTCTGTGACATCGTAAATTGCTTCCCAGGTTAAAATAATTTTATATTCTTGCATTTCTTCGATTATCCCTTAATTCTGTGATTTTGCGAAAAGCATCTTCCAGTGGCAATTCACGACCAGCTTCCATATCATCAATTCCCCGGTCTAACATGCGGAGAAGATGATTGTTTTCCTGGCTTTTATCGGTTGTAGGGATTTTTTTTGTTAATTCCATGAAATCACTCCAATCATACGGTTTATAAATAGTGTATGTTGTTCAGAAGTATCTATCCATAGTCTAGCATAGAATGGGTGGTAATACAATAAATTATTTTGCGGGAGCGTCCGTCAGACCGAGAAGATATTCGCAGGATTGCCAGATCATTAAAATCATATCCTGCAAGTTGTAATTTGGCAGCGAGCGTTTTCTGAGTAAGATTATGAGCCTTTCGTAATTCTTTTACCCGTTGTCCTATTCTGTTTTTACTGTTCGTTTTTTTATCCCAATAAATAATCATTCTGATCCTCAAAAGTTTCTAAAGATGAAGTATTATTATTGATTTTACTGGGACATTCTGATATAGGGGTTACGTTAAATGTATATACGCATCTGGGATTAATTGATGCAAAAGAAGAGATGAATAGGATTGCAAAACTGGCATAGTATGATAAAATAATAGAAAAAAGAATTAAGAATAATCTGATTATAAGGTTCTTAGAAAGCCTGTTTTCCAGGCTGATTATTACTAAGAAGTTACTAAATTTGGATAAGAAAATATACGAATTTATGCTGTGATATACAGGAAAATGACAGGATTGAAGATTATCGGAAAATGCCTGCAAACAGCGTAAATACAGCATTTCAAGGAGTTTTAAGCAATGATAAGTGTGTTATTTGTCTGCCACGGCAATATTTGCCGATCAACTTTAAGTGAGAGTGTCTTTACCTACAAGGTAAAGTCCATGGGCTTAGCCGATCAATTTATAATTGATAGTTTTGCAACAAGTCGTGAGGAGATTGGTAATCCTCCGCATAGGGGAACAGTAAACAAATTAAGGGAGGTAGGAATCCCTTTAGTGCCTCATAGAGCTAAGCAGATTACTTTAGCTGATTATGATAAAGCGGATTATATTATTGGCATGGATACCGCCAATATACGAAACCTCAATAAGATGTTAAAGGGAGATCCAGAGGGGAAGATTTATAAGCTCCTGTCATTTGCCGGGTTGGGAAGAGATATAGCGGATCCATGGTATACCGGTGATTTTGATAAGACGTATGATGATGTACTGGAAGGCTGTGAGGGCTTTTTGGAATATTTGTATGAAAAAGGAGAAATCCATAGATAAGAGGGAATATTACCTTGCAAGGACAGTTGTTTTGGTGAGGTTTTGTCGATGAGTTTTACTTTACAAATGACAGAGAGTATTTTATACTTGGTCTACAGCAACTCTTAAGGGAGCTATCTGCTCCCTTCTTTTTTACCCTGAACATAATTGCCGGGGAATTTCAATCAGGGCGTCCTGCCCGAATATGTTTCCAATTTTTATTCAGTAAAAAAAATAATAGAAAGGAAAAATTATATGCAGAAGGATTATGAAATCTTTATTGAGGATCTCCAGGAAAAAATTTATCAGAAGGGAGATATCCCGCGGGAGAATATGAAGTTTGAAAGGGAGGGCGGCAAATATGCTATTGGCGGTGATAGGCTTTTAGTAAAATTTGCAGAACATGAGGATGCCTGGGAGATGTGCGGAGTGTATACCAAGGAGCTTTTTCGAGCGTTTCAGGAAGGCAGAACCATAGAAGACATTGTGGAAGAAATTGTCAGAGATATATCAGGAATCAGAAAAGCTGCTATTTATGAAAAGACTAGGGATATTTTGGATTATGAGAAAACGAAAAAGAGACTTTTTATCAGATTATTAAATGCAGAAAAATATGAAAATGAATTAAAAGACGCAGTTTACAGAACTCTGGGAGATGTGGCACTGGTACTCTATATGAAAGTTTCTGAGCAGGATGACTGCATTACCAGTACTAAAATTCGCCAGAGTATAGTGAAAAAATGGAATAGAGACTGCGATACAGTAATAAAAGAAGCACTGGTGAATACTTACCTTATGAGTCCTCCCAGAATTTACAGATGGGAACAGATGATTTTTGATCCGGAATATGAAGGAGAGAACTTTATGGATCTGACGGGAATCCATGAATTAAAAAAGGATGCCATGGGAAACTGTTTAAGTACTTCAAAAAAGACAAATGGTGCAGTGGCTGTATTTTTGCCGGGAGTGGCAGAAAGATTGGCGGCACTTCTGGAGTCGGACTTTTATATGGTATTTACCAGTATTCACGAAGTAATGATCCATAATGACAGGAATGTAGAACCAGAGGATCTGAAAGAGGTATTGCAGGAAACCATAAAGTCTGCAACTCCTAAAGAAGACTACCTTACTTCCAGAATCTATCACTACAGCAGGGCAACACATAAGTTTACCTGTGTGTCAGAAGACTAAAAAGAAAAGCCGTTTCGCCAGAGACTTTAGAAGTTTCTGGCCGAAACGGCATAATGATTAAGATTATCATCCTAATAAAGCGGAATCATTACTGAATTCTTTTCCACTTGCTTGTTCGAACTGATCCAGGAGATTTTTCACTGTCAGTTTTTTCTTTTCTTCACCCTGAATATCCAGGATGATTTTTCCTTCCATCATCATGATCAGACGGTTGCCATGAGCGATTGCATCTTTCATGTTATGAGTGATCATCAGGGTTGTGAGATGATCGCGGTTAACAATCATATCTGTGATTTCCAGAACCTTAGAAGCTGTCTTGGGATCAAGCGCTGCAGTATGCTCGTCCAGAAGAAGAAGCTTTGGTTTCTGTAAGGTTGCCATTAACAAAGTTAATGCCTGACGCTGTCCACCGGAGAGAAGTCCTACCTTGGAAGTTAATCTGTCTTCCAGGCCAAGTCCTAGGATTTTAAGCAATTCCTTATATTCTGTACGTTCAGCTTTTGTGATACCGGGACGGAGCAGGCGGGATTTACCGCGGCGCTTGGCAAGGGCCAGATTCTCTTCAATGCCCATGGTAGCTGCTGTTCCGGTCATAGGATCCTGGAATACACGGCCAAGATATGCCGCACGTTTGTGCTCAGAAAGCTTTGTGACATCAATATTATCGATCAGGATCTGGCCTTCATCTACCAGCCAAGTGCCGGCTACTGCATTCAGCATAGTAGATTTACCTGCACCATTTCCACCGATGACTGTTACAAAGTCTCCTTCGTTTAGTTTCAGATTCAGCCCGTTTAAAGCCCGTTTTTCATTAATGGTTCCGGGGTTAAAGGTTTTATAGATATTTTTCAGTTCAAGCATTTTTATTTACCTCCCCTTTTGACTGATTTGTTGAAATACTTGCCCTTCCAGTATGGGAATGCAAGGAAGAGGGCAACTACGATAGCGGAGAGCATCTTCAGAAGATCTGTATCAATGCCCATCCAGATTACTGCCTGAAGAACCAGGTAATAGAGAATGGAACCAAGGATTACAGCTACCATGCGCAGGGCAAAGTTGTGGAAAATACGTCCGAAAATTGCCTCACCGATGATAACAGCAGCAAGACCGATAACGATGGAACCACGTCCCATATTTACATCGGCAAATCCCTGATACTGTGCAAGCAGCGCACTGGAAAGTCCTACAAGACCATTGGAGATCATAAGACCGAGAACTTTGCACAGATCTGTATTTATGCCCTGTGCCCGGGACATGTTGGGGTTACATCCCGTAGCGCGCAGGGAGCAACCGAGTTCTGTACCAAAGAACCAGTAGAGAACAGCAATAAGAACAATACATATCACTGCTACAATAAAGATAGCGTTTTTGGTCAGATCGGAGTTTTTAATATGGCGCAGGGAAACCAGAAGATTATATTTATCTACGTTAATTGCTTGGTTAGCTTTTCCCATGATTTTTAGGTTGATGGAATACAGGGATAACTGAGTCAGGATTCCGGCCAGGATTGCGGGTATTCCCATGAAAGTGTGAAAAATGCCGGTTACAAGTCCTGCGAGCATTCCGGCAATTGTTGCTGCCAGCATTGCAGTCCAGACATTGTGTCCTGACAGCATCATCATGATACAGACAGCGCCTCCGGTACACATAGTACCGTCTACTGTAAGATCGGCAATATCAAGAATACGGAATGTCAGATAAACTCCGATTGCCATGATTCCCCAGATCAGACCCTGAGCAACAGCACCGGGGAGCGCTGCGATTAATGTCATTATTTGCATTATACTTATTCCTCCTGTTGAACGCGAAAAGCGAGAGAGGTACATAGCCTTTCTCGCTGATCAATTTTTAATTAATTTGTGAGTTGCTTCTTTATTCTGCTGCTTCTGTATCAGCAGTGTCGTCAGAAGCTTCCTCAGAAGTGCTATCGTCAGATGCTTCGCCGATTGCTACATAATCGTCCGGGACTTCAACTCCAAGCTCTTCACAGATATCTTTGTTATATTCCTTGGTGAAGTTTGGTGCATATTCAATTGGCATCTGAGAGATATCTTCTCCGTCTTTCAGGATTTTTACAGCCATTTTACCAGTTGTAGCACCAAGGTCATAATAGTTAATAGAAAGAGTAGCAACACCGCATCCAGCACAAATTCCCTCTTCTCCTGTGATTACAGGAACTTTTGCAGGAAGACAGATATTGTTAATGATTTCTGTGTTGGAAGCAACGGTATTATCTGTAGGAACGTAAATAACATCGCTGTCATTAGCTGCTGTTGTTGTAACAGAAGACAGGTCATTTGAATCGGAGAAAGCATAGTATTCGCATGTATATCCAAGTTCCTCCAATGCAGCTTTTACAGTATCAACCTGATACTGGGAATTTGCTTCTGCTGAACAATAGAGAAGCCCCACTTTCTTTGCATCAGGGAAAAGCTCCTGGAGCATGGCTGCCTGCTCATCCAGCGGAGCAAGATCAGAAGTACCGGAAATATTTCCACCTACTGTACCGTCAAAGTCCTTTAAATCCAAAGCAACACCATATTCTGTAACTGCTGTACCAAGAATAGGGATATCACTGGTTCCTGCAGCTGCTGCCTGAAGAGATGCGGTAGCGTTTGCGAGGATCAGATCCTCGTTATTGGATACAAAACTGTTGATGATAGTAGAACAGGTATTGGAATCACCCTGAGCATTCTGCTCATCAAAGGTAACTGCGTCTTCACCCAGTTCTTTTACAATTTCATCCTTAAATCCCTGAGTTGCTGCATCCAGTGCTTCATGCTGTACAAGCTGACAGATACCGATTGTATATTTGTCCCCATCTGCAGCACTGGCTGTAACTGCGCAGGTTCCCATTGCCATAACAGCAGCAAGCGTAATTGTTAATGCTTTTCTTTTCATATATTATAACCTCCTAAATAATAATCACTTTAAAGTAGTTGATTTTTAAAGTATAACGCTTTAAAGCGAAAAAGTCAAGATGATTTATAAATAATTTCACAGGAGGGATTTTGTGTCATATATTAAAGTGAAAAGTTATTTATGATAAAAGTCAGAAAGGTTATTGGCTATGGCATATTCAATCATGCTGGATGCTGGCCATGGAGGCCAGGATCCGGGAGCGGTATATAAAGGAAGACAGGAAAAGGATGACAATCTGAAACTTGCACTTGCTGTAGGAAAAATTCTGGAAAGTAATGGAATTAATGTGTTATATACTAGAACCACAGATGTTTATCAGACTCCTTTTGAAAAGGCCCAGCTGGCAAATCAGGCGAAGGTGGATTATTTTATTTCATTTCATCGTAACAGCAGTTCAGGTGAGGATAAGTACACAGGTGTGGAGGTCCTGGTTTATGATAAAAGTGGAATCAAATATCAGATGGCAGAAAACATTCTGGGGGCTCTGGGGGAAATTGGTTTCAGGGAAATCGGAGTAAAAGAGCGACCGGGACTTGTTGTGCTTAGAAAAACCAGGATGCCGGCTCTTCTTATTGAAATAGGATTTATCAATTCTGAAAAAGATAATCAGTTGTTTGATAATAAGTTTGCCGAAATCGCACAAAGTATTGCAGATGCAATTTTGGGAACCTTAGATAAAGAAATAATAGAAGAACCTTTATATTATCGGGTACAGACTGGTGCCTTCCGGAACAGAAAAAATGCAGACCGTATGTTATATCAATTGCTGGATAAGGGATATCCGTCATTCCTGCTTCATGAAAACGGGCTATTTAAGGTGCAGACCGGTGCTTATCGTCAGTTGGGAAATGCAGTCCGTATGGAACAGAGATTGCGGGAAGACGGGTATCATACAGTGATTGTGACGAGATAAAGTAAGTGTGCGGAAACATAAAAAGCTAAAGACAAGACTTTGATAATATGATAGAATCTATACCAGGTTAGAAAGACAAAAATATCTTTTGATCCTGGTATAGACAAATGAAACTATGAAAGAAGAATAGAATAATTATGATAAAAGATACATACCCACAATTTCTGGCTGATGTGGAAGAATTTATTTTTGTTGAAAATATACCACAGAAAGCAGATATTATTTTTGTACCTGGAAACGGGTATCCTCAGATGGCAGAAAGGGCAGCACAGCTTTATAAACAGGGACTGGCAGATTTTGTTTTGCCCAGTGGCCGATATAGTGTGGTAAATCAGAAATTTTCAGGTGTTATGGCAAAACAGGATGTTTATAATGGAAATTATGAAACGGAATGGGAGTTTCTTCAACAGGTTCTGATTAAAAATGGTGTGCCGTCAGAATGTATTTTGAAAGAAGATATGGCTACCTTTACTTATGAAAATGCTATTTTTTCCAGACAGGTTACAGATAAGGCGGGACTTAAGATAAAAAAAGCCATTTTGTGCTGTAAATCTTATCATAGCAGAAGGTCACTGATGTATTATCAACTGTTATTTCCAGATACTGAATTCTTTGTAGTACCTGTGGATGCAGATGGGATTACAAGGGAAAACTGGAGAAAAACAGAGGAAGGGATAGAGGCAGTTACAGGAGAAATAAACAGAATTATGAAACAGTTTTCGTTGATGCTTGCATAAAAAGGGCTCTGGCAAATGCCAGAGCCTAAAATATTCAGAAAAATAGGTATTTAGTCTTGTTCACTGTTAGCATTCTCTGACTTTTCGGGAAGCCAGATATGAACAAGTTCAATTCTGTTTTTGTCAAGAAGATCAACAACCAGACGGGTTCCGTTTTCCAGAGTGACGGATTGACCCTCAGAGGGGAGACAGTCCAGCTGTTCAATGATATATCCACCGATGGAATCATAATCTTCGGATTCTAGCTGTGTTCCCAAAGCCTCATTAATATCATCAAGCTTTGCGGAGCCCTGAACTACATATTCCCTGCCAGGCTGAATTTCTTTGATATCTTCAACCTCATCTTCATCGTATTCATCACGGATTTCGCCTACGATTTCTTCCAGAAGGTCTTCCAGTGTGACCAGACCGGTAGTGGCACCGTATTCATCCAGGACAATAGCAAGATTTACGGATGCTTTCCGCATTTCAATCATAAGATCGGCAGTTGCCTTATATTCGTAAGTAAAATAAGGTTCGCGGAGAATCTTTCGTATGGAAAATGTCTGATCCTTTGGATAAACAAGGAGGTCTTTCATGTTAATGATTCCGATTACATTATCCGTATTATCTTCATAAACAGGAAAGCGTGTATGCATGACTTCTCGGAATATTTCCATAAGTTCTTCATAAGTAGAGTCTACATTGACAAAAGTCATATCTATACGTGGAATCATTACATCTCTGGCTGCAGAATCTCCAAAATCAAAAACATTATAAATCATCTTTTTTTCTTCGTTTTCGATCACACCCTCTTCCTGACCTACGTTGACAAGGGTGCGGAGTTCATGTTCGGTCATTACATTTACCCGTGTATTGGGATCAATATGAAGAAGAGCCAACACACCGGAGGTTATTTTTGTAATAATAAATGCGGCTGGTGTGAGAAGGACAATCAGGAAATATATAATCCGTGAGTAGGAGAGTGCCAGCTTCTCTGCATGGATTGTGGCCAGATTCTTTGGGGTGATCTCTCCGAAGATCAGAATTAACAGTGTCAGGATTCCGGTGGCAATCCCTACATATGCATTTCCGAAAAGCTGAATAGTGAGTGTGGTCATCAAGGCAGAAACGGACATATTTACAATATTGTTGCCGATAAGGATTGTGCTGAGCATTTTGGGAGAATTGGAAATGATTTTCTCCAGGATTATAGCTCGTTTATCTCCTTGAGAGGCAAGAGATTGTACCCTTATCTTATTGACAGTAGTCATGGCGGTTTCTGCAGAAGAAAAGAATGCAGAAAGTAAAATAAGGATAATAACTGCAGTTAATTGGAAAATAGTACTTGAATCCAAAGTGGTGTCACTCCTTCTTATATTTTAGACATTATGTGTTTGACAGAAAATATACCGTATTTTTTATGGAAAATCAAGAATAAAAATAGAAAAGGGGGTGTTTAAAAAGATGAATTTGTGCTATAATGCATTCGACAAAAAGCGAAAAAAATAATGTTACAGATTCTTTACAAA
Organism: Blautia difficilis; assembly: GCF_014297245.1. Taxonomy (NCBI): domain Bacteria; kingdom Bacillati; phylum Bacillota; class Clostridia; order Lachnospirales; family Lachnospiraceae; genus Blautia; species Blautia difficilis. The sequence goes on from NZ_JACOQG010000014.1 coordinate 17,042, forward strand.
AGAATAAAGATTTGATAATATAAAAACGTACGATATCATCGTGTTATATAAAATTGATAAATACAAATAGATTTGTTTAAGAATACAGAGGTGCAAAATGTCTAATAGAAATAAAAAAATGAAAAAGAATTACATGTTAACCGGAAAAAAAGCAGGATTTCTCGCTGTTGCAGCTATGTCTGCAGTATTAGTGGGAGGACAGGTTTCGGCAGGTGCGGCTTCAGCCGGTGCTGCACAGGAGGCTTCTGTTTCCAATATGATTCCGGATAATATTACCATAGACAAACCGGTTCAGTTGGCAGATATCAGTCTTCCGGGAAATGAATATGGTTCTCTGGAGTGGTTGGATGGAAGCTATGTTCCCTCCAATCGTGTAGAATCCTGTAAGGTGATTCTGAAGCCGGCAGAGGGACGTGATCTGAGCCAGGTACAGGGCTGGGATTCAGAAGCTGGCGGAGTGATAGGATATATTAATGTGATTGTCAATGACCCGGAAGAAGATGGGGACGATGTGAAGGATAACAGTGCAGACAATCAGACGGAGCCCACAGTGACACCTGAAAATATTCAGCCAACGCAGAAGCCGGATTCAGAGACTGATAAAGAAGATAATAAAAACAATAACAAAAAAGAAGAAGATCAGAAACAGGATAAAGAGGAACTTAAAGACGGCCAGAAAGATGAAGTACCACCGTCAGAAACACCGGATACAGAACTTTCAGTAACTCCGGAACCGGGAAAATCAGAAGCTCCGGACAAAGAGGGAGAAGAACCGGAAGAGGAAACAGAAAAATCAGAAGAAATAGAGGGAGAACTGGAGCCTGAGGAAACTCCGGCAGAAGATGAAAAAACAGAGGATAATATTTTTGATAATCCTGTGAAACCGGATCAGGAGGACGACCGTCCTGCAGAGGCTGAAGAGAATCTTACTGAAGAAGAAAAAGAAGCGCGTGCTCAGGTGAACCATACCTGTGACGGAATTACGGTAAGTGGTATTGATCTGCCCTGGTATGTGCAATTCAGAGTTTCCAGCGGGGACAGCTACCAGTTTACAAATGAAACAGATGCAATGATTTTTCAATCCTTTGAGTTTGAACTTTGGGATTTGCAGAATAATACGGAGTATGAGATTCCCAATGGAGAGTATATCAGTGTGACAGTACCGGTGAAGGCAGGATATGAGTATACCATTGAGCATTTGCTGGACAATGGGGCTACAGAATCAATTATTCCTACTGTGGAAAATAATACTATGGTATTTAGTACCCATTCTTTCAGTCCCTTTGGCATTGCAGGAAGCAAGCAGCTGGTTGGACCTGATGACAGTGACAATGCAGAGGTTACGCCTGTTGCTGATTCTACAGTGACTGTTACACCATCTGCACAGAAAACAGAAACTTCTGCGCAGAATTCTGATAATGCAGGAGCGGTCAGTGAGAATTCCAATGGCAATGCCGCATCTGATGAAAAACAGGCAGACAGCAACTCTTCCAAATCTGATCATGCGGTAGAGACAGGTGATACAACAACAATCATGCCCTTTGTGGTGCTGATTGCGGCAGCGGCGGTTATTATTGGTGCAGTTGTTTTCCTGAAAAAGAAAAAGAAATAAGCAGAATATCATAAGAAATCTCCTCATAATATTTTATAGAGCTTTAAAAAAGAAATCTGTAAAATATATTCGTAAAGTTGGGGGAAGCTTATGAAGATGAGAAATATTTTGAGTTCACTGTTATTTGCATATGCGCTTACAGGTGTGGGGTTATTACTGTTGGCTTTTTTTCTATATGTTTTTAAACTGGGAGAGACAGCTGTAGATGTGGGTATTATTTTGATTTGCATTTTCGTTTGCTTCATGGGCGGACTTATGACCGGAGGATTCTTGCGGGAAAACAGAGTTTTCTGGGGAATGCTCACAGGTTTGGCATATTTTCTTTTGCTTCTCATTGTTTCTTTTGCAGTAAAACGACGTTTGGATATGAGAGCTGTTCATGCCGTGACCACTTTTTGCATGTGTATTGGGGGCGGAACTCTGGGAGGAATGCTGTCGTAAAAAAAAGCTTTCATAATTTATAAAATTATGGTATACTATGCCAAGAATATAATTACATAAGGAGGATAGAGTGATGGAACATATCAAAACCCTGAATACAAAGAATTTACAGAACACAGTAAAAAAAGGTGGATGCGGTGAGTGTCAGACTTCCTGCCAGTCCGCATGTAAAACTTCCTGTACAGTAGGAAACCAGAGCTGCGAGCATAAATAAGATCAGCTGTGGATACAGAGAACCTGCCACCGGCAGCTTCTCTTATATGCTGTGGCATAAAAGAGATAAGCAGCGGAGTAGATTACTTCGCTGCTTATCTTACGCTTAGAAAGGATTTAGTTAGAAATGAGTCTGATTCATCGTTACAAAAGCAATGGCTTTAATATTGTTCTGGATATAAACAGCGGATGCATTCATCTTGTAGATGATGTTACATATGAAGTACTGCCTTATCTGGAGGAAGGACTTTCATCAGATGCTATTGTTGAGAAACTAGGAGACCAGTATAAAAAAGAAGATATTGAGACATCCGTAAAAGAGTGTAATAAGCTGAAGGAAGATGGAATGCTTTTTACCCGGGATGTCTATGAAAATGCAATTGAAGAATTTTCTAATAACCGGCAGACCGTTGTAAAAGCATTGTGCCTGCACATTGCTCATGACTGCAACCTGGCCTGTCGTTATTGTTTTGCCGAGGAAGGGGAATATCACGGAAGAAGAGCACTGATGTCCTTTGAAATTGGTAAGAAAGCTTTGGACTTCCTTATTGCCAATTCAGGCTCCAGGAGAAACCTGGAAGTGGATTTCTTTGGCGGAGAGCCGCTGATGAACTGGCAGGTTGTAAAAGACCTTGTAAAATATGGCCGTGAGCAGGAGAAAATACATAACAAGAATTTCCGTTTTACCCTTACTACCAATGGCGTATTACTGAATGATGAAATTATGGAATTTTGCAATAAAGAGATGGCGAATGTGGTACTTAGCGTGGACGGGCGTAAGGAAGTTCATGATTATATGCGTCCTTTCCGTAAAGGCGCGGGAAGCTATGATCTCATTATCCCGAAATTTCAGAAATTTGCCGAGTCCCGTAACCAGGAGAAGTATTATGTGAGAGGTACCTTTACTCATCATAATCTGGATTTTTCAAAGGATGTGCTTCATCTGGCAGATCTTGGGTTTGAACAGATTTCTGTGGAACCTGTAGTTGCGGCAGATACAGAGGAATATGCAATCCGTGAGGAGGATATTCCACAGATCATGGCTGAATATGATGCACTGGCAAAAGAAATGATCAGGAGAGAAAAAGAAGGAAAAGGCTTTAACTTTTTCCATTTTATGATTGATCTTACCGGTGGTCCCTGCGTTTATAAGAGACTTTCAGGCTGCGGATCAGGTACTGAATATCTGGCAGTAACTCCTTGGGGAGATCTTTATCCCTGTCATCAGTTTGTGGGAGAAGAAGAATATCTTATGGGAAATGTGGATGAGGGTATTACAAAACCGGAAATCCAGAAAGAATTTGGCGGCTGCAATGTTTATACAAAAAAGGATTGTAAAGACTGCTTTGCACGTTTTTACTGTAGTGGCGGATGTGCTGCTAATGCTTATCATTTCCAGGGAGACATCAAAGGTAATTATGCAATCGGATGCGAGCTCCAGAGAAAACGTGTGGAGTGCGCTATCATGATAAAAGCTGCCCTGGCATGTGAGTGATCAGATGACAGCCTAAATAAATCAAGAAGGGAAAAGAACTATGAAAAAAAGTAGAGGAATCGTAGTGCTGCTTCTTACAGTGATTCTGACAGTGTTCTTTTGCTTTACTGCAGCCGTAGGTATCGGTCCTACCGGAACCGGCGCAGCAAAACATATTAACACAGGTCTGGATCTTTCTGGTGGCGTCAGCATTACCTATCAGACCAAGAAGAGCAATCCTACCAAAGAGGAAATGTCAGATACTAAATATAAGCTTCAGAAACGTGTAGAACAGTACAGTACAGAAGCACAGGTATATCAGGAAGGCACTGACAGAATCACTGTTGAAATTCCTGGCGTAACAGATGCAGATGCAATTCTGAATGACCTGGGTAAACCCGGATCATTATATTTCATCACACAGGAGGATGCAGACGGCAATCAGAACTTTACCACAGGACAGAATGGTTATGTGCTTGCAAGAAGCATGGATGAGATCAAGGAATCCGGCAGTGTTGTTCTGGAAGGTAGTGATGTAGCCGACGCAGAGGGTGGAGCTATTCAGAATCAGAGTACCAGTGCCAAGGAATATGTAGTCAGCCTGACACTTACTTCTGACGGTAAGAACAGTGGAAAAGAAAAATTCTCTGAGGCAACCAAAGAAAACGTAGGCAAACAGATTGCTATTATTTATGATAATCAGGTTGTAAGTGCTCCAAATGTAAATGAGCAGATTTCCGGTGGAAAAGCACAGATCAGTGGTATGAAGGACTTGGAGGAGGCACAGAATCTTGCTTCTTATATCCGTATCGGTTCTCTTAGCCTTGAACTTGAGGAACTCCGTTCCAGCGTGGTAGCTGCACAGCTTGGTGAGGAAGCAATTTCTACCAGTGTTATAGCAGGTGCTATAGGACTTATAATCGTAATTCTGTTTATGATTATTGCATATCGTGTTCCGGGTATTGTTGCAGGGATTGCATTGATTCTTTATACAGTCCTGATGCTGATCACGCTGAATGCTTTTGACATTACCCTGACGCTTCCGGGTATTGCAGGTATTATTCTGGGTATTGGTATGGCTGTAGACGCCAACGTTATTATTTATGCCAGAATCCGAGAGGAAATCGGTGCAGGTGTTTCTGTGCGGAGTGCTATCAAGGCTGGCTTCAGCAAAGCTTTTTCAGCTATCTTTGATGGAAATATTACAACATTGATCGCAGCTTTTGTATTAATGTGGCTGGGCTCAGGTACAGTTAAGGGATTTGCTTATACCCTGGCACTTGGTATTGTTATTTCAATGTTCACATCCCTGGTTGTATCCAGACTGATCGTGAACGCACTGTATGCAGTGGGTATACATGATCCTAAGTTCTATGGAAACACAAAAGAGCGTAAAGCAATTAATTTTGTGGGAAAAAGAAAGGTATTTTTTATTGTTTCTATTATCCTGATTCTGAGTGGTCCTGCTGCAATGCTGATCAATTCTCAGGCAGGCAATAAAGCATTGAATTATAGCCTTGAGTTTTCAGGCGGTACTTCAACGACGGTTACATTTAATGAAGACATGGATATTAAAACCATTGATTCAGAGGTGACTCCGGTTGTTGAAGAAGTGACCGGTGACAAGAATGTACAGCCTACTAAGGTTGTGGGAACGAATCAGGTAGTGATCAAAACACGTTCCCTGACTCAGGAAGAACGTGAAGCTTTACAGAATGCCCTGGTTGAAAAATTTGGAGTGGATGAGAATACTATTTCCACAGAGAGCATTTCCTCTACAGTAAGTAAAGAGATGCGTCAGGATGCAATCGTAGCTGTGATTGTTGCAACAATCTGCATGCTTCTTTATATCTGGTTCAGATTTAAGGATATTTGTTTTGCCAGCAGCGCAGTTCTTGCCCTTCTCCATGACGTTCTGGTGGTACTTGCGTTCTATGCCATTGCCAGAATATCTGTAGGTAATACGTTTATTGCCTGCATGCTGACGATTGTAGGTTATTCTATCAATGCGACTATTGTTATCTTTGACCGTATCCGTGAAAATATGCATGGAAGCCGTAGAATTGATAATATTGAAGAGGTTGTTAATTCAAGTATTACCCAGACACTGACCAGAAGTATTTACACTTCCTTTACTACCTTTGTTATGGTAGCAGTTCTTTATATCATGGGTGTTTCTTCTATCCGTGAATTTGCTGCGCCGTTGATGGTTGGTATTCTGGTAGGTGCTTATTCTTCTGTTTGCGTAACCGGAGCTCTGTGGCTGGTAATGAAGAAGAATATTAAAAGAAAAGGTCAGCCGGCTGTTACAATGACAGCTACAGGAAAAACTTCCGGTACATCCTCTGTTCAGAAGAAAGCAAGAGATGTATCCCAGAAAGATCCTGCTCAGCCGAAAAAGAAAAACAGAAAAAGAGTAGCTGAGCGTCTGGCTGCACAGGAAGCAGCTCAGAATAAGACTGAGGATGAGAAATAAAAAATGAATCAATAATAAGAAGACTGTTGAGCATGAGCAGCTGCCGTAAAAAGCTGCTTATGACAACAGTCTTTTTTATTATGTAAAATAATAGATGCACGTGACAGAATCTTTTTTGTGCGGTAGAATAGGATGAGATTATGATGAAAACAGGAGATACAAAATGGAAAAATGGGTTGTGGCTGCGAAAAGGGCGGATTTTAATTCTATAGGACAGGAATTTGAAATTGATCCGGTAATTGCCAGACTGATCAGAAATCGTGATGTGACAGGACGAGATAATATCCGAATGTATTTAAAAGGGGAAATAGAGGATATTCCCTCTCCCTGGCTTATGAAAGATATGAAAAAAGCAGTGAAAATTATAAAAGAGAAAGTATCTGAGAAAGCAAAGATAAGGATTATTGGAGATTATGATATTGATGGTGTGATGTCTACATATGTCCTGTTAAGAGGACTAATAAGAATTGGTGCAGATGTAGACACATATATTCCGGACAGAGTGGCAGACGGCTATGGTATTCATGAGCATCTGATTAATAGGGCGGAAGAGGATAAAGTTGATACGATTCTGACCTGTGACAATGGAATAGCAGCAGTTTATGAGATTCAGCTTGCAAAAGAAAAAGGCATGACGGTAATTGTGACAGATCATCATGAAATACCTTATAAAGAGACGGAAAATGGACGGGAAATTATTCTTCCGCCTGCAGATGCTATTTTGAATCCTAAGCAGCAGGATTGCCCATATCCAGGCAAAAATCTGTGCGGAGCAGTAGTTGCTTTTAAGCTGATTTCTGCTCTTTATGAAGAATTTGGTGTTCCCGGGGAGGAACTGGAGGATTTTTATGAACTGGCGGCTATCGCGACAGTGGGAGATGTTATGGACCTTCAGGGAGAAAACCGGATTCTGGTTAAAGAAGGACTGAAACGTCTAAAAAATACCAGAAATCCAGGATTACGGGAATTGATAAGAGTCAATGGTCTGGAGGATTCAAAAATTACAGCCTATCATGTGGGGTTTGTCCTGGGTCCCTGTATTAATGCAAGTGGAAGGCTGGATACAGCTGCCCGCTCGCTGGCATTGCTGAATGCTGAAAACCAGGACGAGGCTGCAAAGTTGGCCGGAGACTTGACTGCGCTGAATCAGAGCCGGAAATCTCTGACGGAGGAAGGAAAAGAAGCGGCGATCCATCAGGTGGAAAATACAGATTTGAAGGATGACAGAGTTCTGGTAATCTATCTTCCGGATTGCCACGAAAGCATTGCCGGAATAATCGCCGGTAGAATCAGAGAAAAATATCATAAACCGACTTTTGTGCTGACGAAGGGAGAAAACAGTGCCAAGGGAAGCGGGCGGTCTATTGAGGCTTATTCCATGTATGAGGAACTTGTCAGATGCGCAGATCTGCTGATCCAGTTTGGGGGGCATCCTATGGCTGCGGGGCTTTCCATAGAAGAAAAAAATATAGAAAAATTCCGCAGAAGACTGAATCAGAACTGTTCACTTACAAAAGAAGATTTACAACCTAAAATTGTAATTGATGTGCCTATGCCAATTTCTTACATCACTAAAAACCTGATCAGACAGATCGCCCTTCTGGAACCCTTTGGAAAAGGGAATACAAAACCATTGTTTGCTCAGAAAGGCTTAAAGGTTCTGGACGCGGTTGTGGTAGGACGAAACAGAAATGTGGCGAAGGTCAGACTGATGGATCCTCAGGGGACGGTGATGGATGGAGTCTATTTTGGGGAAGCAGATGAATTTGTACGTTTTATCAAAGACCGGTCATCTATTTCTGTTACTTATTATCCGGAAATCAATCAGTTCAGAGGAAGAGAAGATATTCAGATTGTCATTCAGAATTATTGCTAGCGCAGTTTTTTTCAAAGGATTGATTCTGCAATGAAAAGATGCTATACTATAAATTATTTATGAGTTTACATTGTAAATTTCTGGAGGAAAATTAAGATGAAAAAAATTGAAGAGTACGTTAGAAGTATACCGGATTTCCCGGAACCGGGAATTATTTTCAGAGATATCACAAGTGTTCTGCAGGATGCAGAGGGACTTCAACTTGCAATTAATTCCATGCAGGAATTCCTGAAAGATGTGGATGTGGATGTGATCGCAGGAACAGAATCCAGAGGTTTTATTTTTGGTGTGCCTATTGCGTATAATCTTCATAAACCATTTGTACCTATTCGTAAAAAAGGTAAACTTCCTTGTGAGACTGTATCTGCAAGTTATGATCTTGAATATGGCAGCGCCACCATTGAAATGCATAAGGATTCCATTAAACCTGGACAGAAAGTGGCAATTGTGGATGATCTGATTGCTACAGGCGGAACTATTGAAGCTGCCATAAAGCTTGTAGAGGAGCTGGGTGGCGAAGTTGTAAAAGTGATATTCCTTATGGAGCTGGCCGGTTTACATGGACGGGAAAGACTTAAGGGATATGATGTAGAATCCGTGATTTGTTATGAAGGCAAATAAGCACAGCTGGTTGTGCGGGACAGGCAGGTGATACAGATGGCAGAGACAATAAAAAATACAGAAGAAAAAAAAGATGGTATACAGACAGAACAGGAGAAGCTTGAATCTGTAAAGAGGGCAGATGCTGCTGTAAAATCCATGCATGATTTTACAAGTCCGGAAGTACTGTACAGAGAGCTGATAAACAGTGTGCTGAAGTATCATCCTTCCACTGATATTTCTATGATAGAAAAAGCTTATAAGGTTGCCAGTGAGGCTCACAAAGATCAGAAACGTAAGTCTGGGGAACCTTATATTATCCATCCGTTATGTGTGGCGATTATCCTGGCGGATCTGGAGTTGGATAAAGAAACCATTGTTGCAGGTCTTCTCCATGATGCAGTGGAGGATACATGGATGACTTATGAGGAGGTTGAAAAGGAATTTGGCTCAGAGGTGGCACTTCTGGTTGATGGTGTTACCAAGCTGGGACAGTTGTCCTATTCTGCAGATAAGGTAGAAGTACAGGCAGAGAACCTTCGTAAAATGTTTCTGGCCATGGCTAAGGATATACGTGTGATTCTTATCAAGCTTGCGGACCGTCTCCATAATATGCGTACGCTTCAGTATATGAGACCGGAGAAGCAGCAGGAGAAAGCCAGAGAGACCATGGATATTTATGCGCCCATCGCCATGCGTCTTGGTATTTCCAAGATCAAGGTAGAGCTGGATGATCTTTCTCTCAAATATCTGAAGCCGGATGTTTATTATGATCTGGTAAAAAAGGTTGCTCTGCGAAAGAGTGAGAGGGAAAAGTTTGTTGGTGCTATTGTAAAAGAAGTCAAACAACATATGGAAGATGCGAACATTAAGGCTCAGGTAGATGGTCGTGTAAAGCATTTCTTCAGTATATATAAAAAGATGGTCAATCAGGACAAAACCATTGATCAGATATATGATTTGTTTGCAGTCCGTATTCTGGTGGATACAGTTAAGGACTGCTATGCGGCTTTAGGTGTGATTCATGAAATGTATAAGCCGATCCCCGGCAGGTTTAAAGACTATATTGCAATGCCAAAGCCAAATATGTATCAGTCTTTACACACTACACTGATCGGTCCCAACGGTCAGCCTTTTGAAATCCAGATCCGTACCTTTGAGATGCATAAGACTGCAGAATACGGTATTGCAGCTCACTGGAAATATAAAGAATCTTCTGATGGAAAAGCGCCTGTCGGCAAGAGCGAGGAGGAAAAGCTGAACTGGCTGAGACAGATCCTGGAGTGGCAGAGAGATATGTCTGATAATAAGGAATTTATGAGTCTTCTGAAGAATGACCTGGATCTTTTTGCAGACAATGTATATTGCTTTACTCCGTTAGGAGATGTGAAAACTCTGCCAAGTGGTTCCACACCTGTAGATTTTGCCTACAGTGTTCATAGTGCAGTAGGTAATAAAATGGTAGGTGCCAGGGTGAATGGTAAACTGGTTCCTATTGAATATCAGATCAAGAATGGTGACCGTATTGAGATTATTACTTCACAGAATTCCCAGGGACCCAGCCGTGACTGGCTGAAACTGGTCAAGAGTACTCAGGCGAAAAACAAGATTAATCAGTGGTTCAAAAAGGAACTGAAGGAAGATAATATCATGAAGGGTAAGGAGATGCTTACCCAGTATGCAAAAGCCAAGGGATTTAAAATTACTTCTTATACAAAAACGCAATATCTTGAGGCAGTGATGCGTAAATATGGATTTCGTGACTGGGATTCTGTGTTGGCGGCTATTGGTCATGGCGGCTTGAAGGAAGGCCAGGTTTTCAATAAACTGGTAGAAGCTTATGATAAGGAGAACAAGAAGAATCTTACAGATGAGCAGGTCCTTGAAGCTACTGAAGGACAGGAAAAGCTTCATATTGCCAAGAGCAAGAGCGGCATTGTGGTGAAGGGAATTCATGATGTGGCAGTTCGTTTTTCCAAGTGCTGTAATCCTATTCCGGGAGATGAGATTGTTGGATTTGTTACCAGAGGACGCGGAATCACTATTCACCGTACAGATTGTGTAAATGTATTGAACATGTCAGAGATTGACCGTACACGGCTGATTGAGGCAGAATGGCAGCAGCCTGATGTGAAAGCAGTGGAGAAATATACGGCTGGAATCCAGGTTTATGCAAATAACCGAACAGGTCTGTTGGTGGATCTGTCAAAGATCTTTACAGAACGCAAGATTGATCTTCGCAGTATTAACAGCCGGACCAATAAGCAGGAGAAGGCAACGATTTCCATGAGCTTTGAAATTTCCAGCAAAGAGGAACTGAGATCCCTTATTGAGAAAATCCGTCAGGTGGAAAGCGTTATTGATGTAGAGAGAACTACCGGTTGATTTGGTTATGAACGAGTAGTGAGACTGATCGTGTTATCTGAGAAAGGAAGTATATGAATAATTTAGAATTACAGAAGTGTATTCTGGGACCGGTTTATACAAACTGTTATTTCCTGAAAAATAAAGTAACCGGTGAGATGATCATCATTGATCCGGCAGACTGTCCGGAAAAGATTGAACAGAAGGTTATGCAGATGGACGGGAAGCCTGTGGCAATTCTTCTGACTCATGGACATTTTGACCATATTACAGCTGTGGAAGCAGTAAAAGAAAAATACCATATTCCGGTCTATGCCTGTCGTCAGGAAGAAGAGATGCTGAGAGAACCCGTTATGAATATGACCTGTCATTACGAAAAAAGTTGTTCGATAGTGCCGGATGTTTTTTTGGATGACCTGGATGTATTCCGGACAGCTGGTTTTTCGATACAGATAATTCATACTCCCGGACATACTAAAGGAAGCTGCTGCTATTATTTGAAGGATGAAGGTGTCTTATTTAGCGGAGATACCTTATTCTGTGGCTCTGTTGGGAGAACTGATTTTCCGGGAGGCAGTGCTTCGGATATTGTGAGAAGTCTGCATAAGCTTCTGGATTCACTTCCGGAAGAGACTGAGGTTTATCCCGGACATGATGTATCTACTACTATTGGTTATGAAAAGAGGTATAATCCATTTGTATAAAATAGATATTTTATTTCTGGACAGAGAATTTGAGCATGATGTTTATGAACTGATAAAAGCATTTTATCCCGAAGCGGAGATACATACTCTATATGATGAAGCGGAAGCAGGAGAGTATGACCTCCGCTTCCGTGTGGAACGAGAGAATGAAACATATAAAATAAGCTATGATCGCAGGGAGAATGTAACAGCAGGTTTTACAGAAAGAAAAGGTGTTGCTTCGGCAGATGTGATAGGAGAAGATAAACTGACTGTAAAAGATCCTCATGCTTTGCGAAAAGAGAATAAGGATGCGTTGAAATATGCGTTGTATCAGCTTCTGGTTAAACTGACCGGGCGTACTCTTCCCTGGGGAAATCTCACAGGAATCCGTCCGGCAAAGCTGGCAATGGGAATGATTGAGTCCGGGATGAAGAACACCGAGGCTGCCCGGGAAATGCGGGAGAAATATTTAGTCAGTCCGGAAAAAACTGCCCTTGCTGTTACAATTGCAAATAGAGAGAGGGAGATTTTAAAGGATATTGATTATGAGAATGGTTATAGTCTCTATATAGGAATCCCTTTCTGTCCAAGTATTTGTCTGTATTGCTCTTTCAGTTCCTATCCTTTGAAAGTGTGGGAAAAGAGAACGGACGAATATGTAGAGGCACTCTGTAAAGAAATCAGGGAAACAGCATTTCTAATGCAGGGTAGAAAATTGGACACAATCTACATCGGTGGGGGAACTCCAACAACGCTTCTGCCCCATCAGCTGCGTAAGCTTCTGGATACGTTAGGAGAGGCGTTTGGATATGAGGGTCTTGCTGAATTTACAATTGAGGCCGGAAGACCGGACAGTATTACCAGGGAGAAGCTTCAGGCAATCCGGGAGTATCCGGTAACCAGGATTTCTGTAAATCCCCAGACAATGAATCAGGAAACCCTGGACCTCATAGGCAGACGCCATACAGTAGAACAGACCAGGGAGGCTTTTTATCTGGCAAGGGAACTGGGATATGATAATATCAATATGGATCTGATCGTGGGACTTCCGGGGGAAGATATTTCTATGGTTGAGCGTACACTTGAGCAGATACAGGAGCTTGCACCGGATAGTATGACGGTTCATTCGCTGGCTGTAAAACGTGCGGCCCGCCTGAATATTTTCAAAGAAAAATATCAGGAAATGTCCTTTGAGAATAATCAGGAGATCATGGATCTGACCATGAAAACTGCATATGAGATGGGAATGGGACCATATTATCTGTACAGACAGAAAAATATGAAGGGAAATTTCGAAAATGTTGGCTATGCAAAGGTTGACAAAGCCGGAATTTACAATATACTGATTATGGAGGAAAAACAGCCGATCATTGCTCTTGGAGCAGGAGGTTCCTCCAAGTTGGTTTTTGATCACGGAAAAAGAATTGAACGAGTGGAAAATGTAAAGGATGTTTCCAATTATATTTCCCGTATTGATGAGATGATCCAGAGAAAACGGACAGCAATTGATAAATGGCTTTAAGTATTTGGAGGTAAGGTTTTGAATGCAGCACTGAAGACGACATCCGGATCAGAAAAGCGTATTCTTGAATTTGATCTTTCAGCAGAACTGCATCACGGAGTTGTAGTCAGCAATCTGGCTTATGCAGTGGCGGAAGAATTGGGATTGCCCCATGACCAGTGTTATCAGCTTGCCATTGCCGGAATGCTTCATGATATTGGTAAACTGAAACTTACAGGGTATATTAATGGACAGGAAAGAGACCCTCTGGTTATTGAGGAACTGAAATATGTACGGATGCATTCCACACTGGGATATGAGGAACTAAAGGGACAGGGGTATTCGGACTTTGTTCTGCAAAGTATCCTGTATCATCATGAGAATTATGATGGCAGCGGTTACCCTTCCAATAAAGCTGGGAAGGAAATTCCTATAGGAGCCCGAATCCTCAGAGTCTGCGATGTATATGCAGCTTTGACCTCTGACAGGCCTTACAGAAAAGGGTTTGATATGGGGACAGTGATGGAACTGATGATTGATGAAGTGAAAAATTTTGATATGCAGGTTTTTTTGGCATTCCAGAGAGTAGTTCATAAAGAGAAAGCCTGACAGGATAAGAGGAGGAAAAAAATGGCATTAAAGAAGAAACCGGTAACCGGTATGAAGGATATTTTACCAAGAGAGATGGAAATCCGGAATTATGTGATGAACATGATTCGTGAGACTTATGGAACATTTGGATTTTCTGCAATTGAGACCCCATGTGTAGAGCATATTGAGAATCTTTGCAGTAAACAGGGTGGCGAGAATGAAAAGCTTATTTTCAAGATATTAAAACGTGGAGAAAAGCTGAAACTGGATAAGGCAGAATCAGAGGCGGATCTGGTGGATTCCGGTCTTCGTTATGATTTGACTGTTCCGCTTTCCAGATATTATTCCAATAATGCCAATGAGCTTCCTGCTCCTTTTAAGGCACTTCAGATGGGAAATGTATGGAGGGCAGACAGACCTCAGAGAGGTCGTTTCCGTCAGTTTATGCAGTGTGATATTGATATTTTGGGAGAGCCCACTTATCTGGCAGAAATTGAACTGGTACTTGCAACAACTACACTGCTGGGTAAACTGGATTTTCATAATTTTACAATTCGTATTAATGACAGAAAGATCCTGAAAGCAATGGCACAGTACAGTGGATTCCCACAGGAGAGCTTTGACACAGTATTTATCATTCTGGACAAAATGGACAAGATCGGTCTGGAAGGTGTGGCAGAGGAACTGGAAAAAGAAGGGTTTGCAAAGGAATGTATTGATACTTATCTGGGTATGTTCCAGGAAATTACTTCAGACATTCAGGGCGTGCGTTTTTGCAAGGACAAATTGAAGGATGTATTGGATCCAAAGGTTGCAGAGGATCTGGAAACAATTATCACTACAGTGGAATCTGTAAAATCAGCAGACTTTAAAATGGCATTTGATCCCACACTGGTTCGTGGAATGTCTTATTATACAGGTCCGATTTTTGAAATTTCCATGGATGAGTTTGGCGGCAGCGTTGGCGGCGGCGGACGTTATGATGAGATGATCGGTAAATTTACAGGCAACAATACTTCTGCCTGTGGATTTTCTATCGGATTTGAGAGAATCGTTATGCTGCTTCTGGAGAGAGATTACCAGATTCCTACAAAAAATGGAAAGAAAGCATATCTTATCGAGAAAAATATGCCTGCAGATAAGCTTCTGAAGATTCTGGAACAGGCCAGAGAAGAAAGAAATGCCGGAACACAGGTTAATATTTCGATTATGAAGAAAAACAAAAAATTCCAGAAGGATCAGATGAATGCTGAAGGATATACAGAATTTGTAGAATTTTTCAGAGATAAAATGTAAGCCTACTGAACAATTATTTATAAATTATAAAATCAGGAAAAGAGGAAAAACCATGGCAGAAAGTATGCAGGGACTGCACAGAACATGCCGATGTGCAGAAGTGACAAAAGAAATGAAGGGCAAAGAAATCGTTCTTATGGGATGGGTTCAGAAAGCCCGTGATAAAGGCGGCATTATTTTTGTGGATTTAAGAGACCGTTCAGGAATTATGCAGCTGATTTTTGAGAATGGAAGCATTGATGCAGATGGATTTGCAAAAGCAGGAAAACTTCGCAGCGAATTTGTAATTGCAGTTACCGGTGTTGTAGAAGAAAGAGGTGGTGCTGTTAATAAAAATCTGGCAACAGGTGAGATTGAGCTTCGTGTAAACTCTCTTCGTGTGTTGTCAGAAGCAGAGGTTCCGCCATTTCCAATCGAAGAGAACTGTAAGACAAAAGACGAGATCAGACTGAAATATCGTTATCTGGATTTGAGAAGACCTGACATTCAGAAAAATATTATGCTGAAGAGCAAAGTAATGATGCTTACCAGACAGTTTTTTGCAAAGGAGGGATTCATGGAAATTGAAACTCCTATGCTTGGAAAGAGTACTCCTGAGGGAGCCAGAGATTACCTGGTACCGTCCAGAGTTCATCCGGGACATTTTTATGGACTGCCTCAGTCTCCGCAGCTTTACAAACAGCTTCTGATGTGTTCTGGATATGATCGTTACATTCAGATAGCAAGATGTTTCCGTGATGAGGATCTTCGTGCGGACAGACAGCCTGAATTTACACAGATCGATATGGAGCTTTCTTTTGTAGATGTAGATGATGTTATTGATGTAAATGAGAGATTCCTGGCATATCTGTTTAAAGAAGTTCTGGATGTTGAAGTAAAACTTCCGATTCAGCGTATTACCTGGCAGGAGGCTATGGACAGATTTGGATCTGATAAACCGGATATGCGTTTTGGCATGGAACTTCATGATGTAAGTGACGTAGTTAGAAATTGTGGTTTCAGCGTATTTACCTCTGCGCTGGAGAATGGCGGAAGTGTCCGTGGTATCAATGCAGAAGGACAGGGCGCTATGCCACGTAAAAAGATTGATAAGCTGGTTGAATTTGCCAAAGGATACGGTGCCAAAGGCCTGGCATATATTGCCATTGCAGAAGATGGCACAAGAAAATCTTCTTTTGCAAAATTTATGACAGAAGAAGAGATGGATGCAATAGTGGCTGCTATGGATGGTAAGCCAGGAGACCTTCTTCTCTTTGCTGCAGATAAAAAGAAGCTGGTTTATGATGTATTGGGTGCCCTTCGTCTGGAGCTTGCGAAACAGATGGAACTTTTGGATAAGAATGAGTATCGTTTTGTATGGGTAACAGAGTTCCCACTTCTTGAGTGGAGTGAGGAAGAGAACCGTTTTACAGCAATGCACCATCCATTTACAATGTTGATGGAAGAGGATCTGCCATTACTGGATACAGATCCGGGTAAGGTTCGTGCAAAGGCTTATGATATTGTTCTTAATGGTAATGAGATTGGTGGTGGAAGCGTTCGTATTCATCAGGATGACATTCAGGAAAGAATGTTTAAAGAACTTGGATTCACCAAAGAAGAAGCTCATGAGCAGTTTGGATTCCTTCTGGATGCATTCAAATATGGAGTTCCGCCTCACGCAGGGCTGGCTTATGGACTGGATCGTCTGGTTATGCTTATGGCAAAGGTTGACAGCATCCGTGATGTAATTGCATTCCCGAAGGTAAAGGATGCTTCCTGTCTGATGACTCAGTCACCGAGTGTGGTAAGTGAAGCACAGCTTAAAGAACTGGATCTGGAAGTAAGACCGGAGGAAGAAGAAAACTGAAAATGACGCTTACAATTTCGTGTTTTTTGATTGTATGCCCCATGGTTTTTCTTGCAGGATTTGTGGATTCTATTGCAGGCGGCGGAGGTTTGATCTCCCTGCCTGCATATTTGCTTGCGGGAGTTCCCATGCACAATGCCATAGCAACGAATAAGCTGTCCTCTGCAACAGGTACAGCAATTTCCACAGTTCGTCTGTGCAAAAACAAATTTGTGGACTGGGGATTGGCATTTCCCTGTATTTCCATGGCATTATTGGGCTCTTTTGCAGGGGCACATCTGGCGTTGACAGCAAGCGACAAACTTTTGAAATGGATGTTGATTCCCATACTTCCCATTGTGGCTTTTTATGTTTTGAAAAAGAAAAATCTGGAAGAAAATATTCAGACTGACATTTCCAGAAGAAAGCAATGGCTTCTGTGTGCTGCGTGCTCTTTGGCAGTGGGGTGTTATGATGGATTTTATGGACCGGGAACCGGCACATTTCTTCTGATTCTTTATACAGGGGTGGCAAAACTTCCGGTATCAAAAGCTTCGGGGACTATGAAGCTTGCAAATCTTTCTTCCAATATTATGGCTCTTGCTGTATTTTTATTTAGTGGTAAAATTGTAATTCTTCTGGGACTTGCAGCTTCTGTTTTTTCAATTGCAGGACATTATGTAGGGTCTGGGATGGTAATGAAAAATGGGAGTAAAATTGTGCGCCCGATTATTCTTGTAGTACTGGCACTTCTGTTCATTAAGATTATTACCGGTATGTGAGAAAAGATTTCTGTATCATAAAAATGGTTTCATAAACTTGGACGAGCTTGTTTATGAAACCATTTTTATTATTGTTTTTTGGATTATGATTTTGAATCAGAAGAATCATCTAAGGGTGAGGTAGTTAAAGTGCCAAAGATTGCATCTCCCAGAGTATGTCCTTCGTCCTGTAATTTCCATGAAGTACCGTCATTGATCAGTACAAAATCTACATTGGAGGTAGCAGAGGCGGTGTTATTTTCAATGCTTTTCAAAAGCAGATCCAGAGATTTATCATATCGCTTTTGAGATCCGTCAATGACGGAATCTGGAGATGCAAGATAATCATCCAGGCTGTGTTGATAATCGCTGAGAATAGCATTGCTGTCAAAAGTTGTGATTTCCGTAGTGACAGTAGCATTATAGCCATTGACGCTGCTTGTCTTGATTTTGAAATTGAAATTCTTATGTATCTGTTCTACAAGTGCTTCTGCAATAGAGTTCTTTACAGAATCAGAGGTATTCATTATATCTACAACACCAAGATAAGAGCTCATTTCTTCAAGATTCATTTTTTTTAGTGTATTGAAGTATACGGTTAGAGTATCTTCAGGAGAAAGAATATCGGGATCGGACAGATAGACCATGAGACCGCCGACAAGATCATTTTCCAGGGAATAATTCCGTCTGATCTCCCATTTCTCTTTTTTACCGTTACCTTTATTGGTCAGTTGAATGGTAGAATCTGTTACTGTTGAATCATACTTATTATTTGTGAGAAGCTGATTCAGTATTAGATAATGACCTTCCAGAGATTTGGAGGAATCTTTAATATTTCCTGTTTTTGCCTGGGCGGTTTCTGTGATTTTGGTTCTGAGCAGTTCTGCTGCAAAATCTGCTGCAAGAGACTTGGCATCAATAGTGGTAAGCTCAAGAGAAGCCTGGGCATTTTTTTTATCTTCGTCGACGCTGACATCCAGAATTTTATAATCAAATTGCTGGAAGAAAAGAGAAAATACATTCTGTATTTCGTCGGACAGTTTGGTATTTTCTGTTGCATCCGGAAACATCTCAGTATAGGAAATATATTTTTGGGTTGTGTCAGAATCCAGATTTTTCAGTTGATCCAGTTCACTTTTGATTACTTCTTCTGCATCCGAGCTGTCTGTACGGGAGCAGCCACAGAGCATAGACAGAGCCAGTACCAACAGTAATGAGAAGAGAACCGGGAGGAGACGTTTGATAATCTTCATACGTATTCTTTCCTTTCAAAATAATTCCACATTATTTTACCAGATTTTTTTTAAAATGTCAAAAATGTATAAATTATGAATGAATTTCATAAAAAAATAGTGAAAAAATTGTGAAATCTGCATCATTTAGCGCCAAAGCTTTCCTTTTCGAGAGGAATCTGCTATTATAGGAAAGTAAAGATTTCGGCTGCTGAAAAGAAAGAGTGTATAATAGTGGAAGTAAGTAGGCATACAACAGCAGCAAGGAGGTAATTATGAAGAAACGAATTCTTATCGTTTTGGGAATCCTTATCGCAGCCGGTGCTATTGGTACGGGTGTCTGGTATCATTTTTATGGCAACGGTCAGAGTGGAAATGATGATTCCATTGTATATGTTTCCAAGGTCAGTGTTCTTACCGGAGTGGAGTCAGCGGCAACGAATCGTTTTGCCGGAGTGGTAGAACCCCAGGAAACGGTGAGTGTTAAGATAGAGAGTGGACGTAAGGTAAAGGAAGTTCAGGTAAAGACCGGAGATGAGGTTAAGGCCGGACAGCTTCTTTTTGAATATGATCTCAGCAGCATTCAGGATGATCTGCAGCAGGCAAAATTGGAACTGGACAGGCTGAAAAATGAACAAGTGAGCCTTACAGAGCAGATTGCTACTTTGGAAGCAGAGAAGAAGAAAGCAAAGTCAGAGAATCAGCTTTCCTATACAATTGAAATCGAAACCAATAAAATGAATCTGAAAAAAAATGAATATAATCAGAAGAGTAAGACTGCAGAAATTGAAAAGCTCCAGAATGCTACCGGCAATACAGAGGTGAGAAGTGAAATTGACGGTGTGATTCAGAAAATCGATACATCCAAAATGACCAGTGATGACGGGGATACAGTGGATGACAGTGATTCTTCAGATGTAATGTCAGGCGGAAGCGGCAATTCTGACAGTTCTGCTTTTATTACGATTCTGAGTACTGGTTCCTACAGAGTGAAAGGAAAGGTAAATGAGCAGAACAGAGATTCTGTTGTTCCTGGAGAAGCTGTGATCATCCGTTCCCGGGTGGACAGCACAAAGACATGGAAAGGAACCATGGGAAGTATTGATATGAATAATGGAACATCGGAGAGCAATGATGATATGTCTATGATGGGTATGGGCAGCAGCTCAGATGAACAGACAACATCTACCTCCTATCCATTTTATGTGGAGTTGGATTCTTCTGACGGATTGATGCTGGGACAGCATGTATATATAGAAAGAGATATCGGGCAGGATGAACAGAAGGAAGGCCTGTGGCTCAGTGATTATTATATTGTGGATGCTGATACTAACGAGCCTTATGTATGGGCTGCCAATGATAAGAAAAAGCTGGAAAAAAGATATATAACTCTTGGAAAGCATGACGATGATCTGGGCGAATATGAGATTATTGACGGACTGACCAAGAAGGATAGTATTGCGTTTCCTACAGATGCCCTGAAGGAAGGGGAGACTACAGAAGAGGGAGATATTACCCAGACTCTTGGTGAAGGTGAGGATAATCTCAGTATGGATATGACAGGAGCAGACAGTTATGCAATGCCGGATGATTCTGTGGATATGGAACCCATAGAAGAGAGTACTGACGAAGACGTTGAGAATTTTGATGATTCTGAGGATACACTGGATCCAAATGAGGATCTGATCCCTATGGATGAAGCTCCGGGTATAAGTGCGGATGAGGATACGGAGGGAATTCAATGATACTGGAATTAAAAGGGATTTATAAAGAGTACCAGCAGGGAAAGATGAAGGTTCCGGTATTAAAAGATGTGAATTTTTCTATGGAAGAGGGAGAATATGTAGCAATTATGGGACCTTCCGGTTCAGGAAAGACCACACTTATGAATATCATAGGCTGCCTGGATAAACAGACAGAGGGAACCTTTTACCTGGACGGACAGGATATTAAAGCCTGTTCTGAAAATGCAATGTCGGATATCAGACTTCATAAAATCGGTTTTGTATTCCAGAGCTTTCATCTTCTCCCAAAGCAGAGCGCGCTGGCAAATGTGGAAATGCCCTTAAATTATGCCAGGGTTCCAAAGAAGGAACGTAGAGAAAGGGCGCGGAAGGCATTGGAAAGAGTGGGACTTGCAGATCGTGTGGATTTTAAGCCGAATCAGTTGTCCGGAGGACAGATGCAGAGAGTTGCTATTGCAAGGGCAATTGTGAATAATCCAAAGCTTCTGCTGGCAGATGAGCCAACAGGTGCTCTGGACAGTAAATCGGGAGCTCAGGTAATGGAGCTTTTTCAGAGACTGAATGAGGAAGGCGTATCAGTGCTTATGATCACTCATGACGCGGAGATTGCTTCCCATGCAAAAAGGGTGGTTACCATAAAAGATGGTATCCTTCAGGAAAAGAGGTGATTTCATGGGAAAATCCAGAAAAATAATCACCGGTATACTGGTAGTGGCTCTGGCAGGTACCGGAATTGGTGCGGGACTGATGCAGATGAAAAAAAACAGTGTGAAGACAGTAAATGTCACACCAGTCAGTGGCCTTCTGCAGCAGTATTATTCCAGCAATACTACCATTGATGGAACCGTAACAGCCAGTGCCACCCAGACTGTAAGCGGGGATAAAGACCTGATTGTTGATCAGGTGTACGTAGCCAAGGGAGATGCTGTAAAAAAAGGAGATCCGCTGATTTCTTTTGATACTACTCTTGTAGAGATGGAGTTAAATATTGCAAAACTGAAAAAACAGAAACAGGAACAGGATTTGAACAAAGCACAGGCCAGACTGAAAAGCCTTCAGAATGGCGGTCCGGTGGAAGAGTCTGACGGAGGAGCAAATGCAGACAGTTCAGATGTTCCTGGTAGCAGTGCCGCAGATTCCGGGGATGATCTGACTCCAGATAGAACTTTATCTTCTGCTGCAGATATGAACGGTAATTATCTGGCTGTAGCATTCCGTCCCCTGTTGTTGAATGCTTTTACAGATGGAGGAGAGGTGGACGGAGAGACGGAAGCTGTTGAAGAAATAGAGAATGGGCAGAGTGAGGAAACGAATACCAAAGAAGATACAGAACAAAGTATTAATGATACACCTGCTTATGGAGATCCTTCTGCCAGTGATTTCGGAGATGGAACAGAGAATTCCTTTGATGATTCTTCGCAGCTGACACCAACACCTACACCAACCATCGATCAGAATATGACAGATGGTGAAGAGCCTTTTTATCAGAAGCTGGATGGTAAGACTATCCCCTATACAGGAACCGGTACAGAGGAGGATCCATATATATTTCTGTGCAGCAGTGCCAAAGAAAAGGTTACTGTGACAGGTGGCTTTTTCAATAAAATGGCAGGCTATAGTGAGGACGGAACCCAGATAGAGCATCAGGGAGGATACTGGTATCAGCTGGAATTTCATCAGTCAGATAAAATTAGAAATTACGAAGACCGTAAAGAATCCTGTACAGGATATTATCTGATTAACGGAAGCTTGTTGGAGAAGCCAGTATATGAGTTTGCAGAGGTGGAATTTACTCTGGCAGATGCATCCAGATATGAAAATGATGATGCAGATAACGATGGCAGTGGCGGTGAAGACAGTACCAAACCTGCAGGGACAACTGTTTCCAGGGCAGATGCGATTAAATATCAGAACAGTAAGATAGCAAGTCTGAAGTTGGATATCCAGGAGAGTGATATTAAAATCTCACAACTGGAAAAGAAAGCAAATAAGAAGCTTGTAAGCAGTAAGCTGGATGGAACTGTTTCTTATGTGGGAGATGTGTCCAGTGGTACAACTACAGATGGTAAAGCGTTGCTCAAGGTAAAGAGCGCAGATGGTTACTATGTAGTAGGTGCTGTCAGCGAATTGATGCTGGATACTGTGAAAGAAGGTACAAAGTTAAGCTGTACCAGTTATACATCAGGACAATTTGAGGCGGAAATTATGGATGTATCTGAATATCCGGTAGATTCTTACAATTATTATGGAGATAATAATCCCAATGTGTCCTATTATGCATTTACCGCTGTTGTTGACGATAAAAGCCTGCAGTTTGATACACCGGATTATGTAATGGTGGAGTTCCAGAATTCAGCAGTTGATAATGGTAGCATGGTTTTATCCAAGGCTTTTGTAAAAAGTGAAAACGGAAAAAACTATGTGTACAAGGATGATAACGGAATTCTGAAAAAGCAGGAAATCAGAGTGGGCGCAATTGTGGATGGTGGTTATGATATTATCATCAAGGGCGGTATCAGCATCGATGATAAGTTGGCATTCCCTTATGGTAAGGATGCTGTTGAGGGCGCAAAAACTAACGAGGTAACTTTGGACTATATGTATAATCAATAGTAAGAAGGGAGAAATTTTATGATTGAAAATATACGCCTGGCTTTTCAGGGAATATGGTCACATATGATGAGATCCTTTCTGACAATGCTTGGTATTATTATTGGTATTGCTTCTATTATAGCAATTGTATCTACCATCAAGGGAACCAGTGAGCAGATTAAGGAAGATCTTATCGGATCTGGTTCCAATACGGTAAATATCTATCTGTATGATGGTGACAATCGGTATGATTCAGAGTATGGCTCTACTACAAGTCAGACACCGATTTTCACAGATGATGTCAAAGATAAGATTCATGATCTGGATCACGTAGAGAATGCAACTTTTTATTACAACAGTTCGAATGCAACTATTTATAATAATAACAATAGCCTTCAGGGCGGAAGTGTCTATGGTATTGATGTGAATTATCTGGCAACCTGTGGCTATGTGGTTCAGTCTGGAAGAGGATTTGTGACGGATGATTATAAAAAATATAATAAGGTAGCGCTGATTGATGACAATGCTGCACAGAATCTGTTTCCCTCGGAGAATCCTGTAGGGAAAACTGTGGAAATTAATCAGGAACCTTATATAGTGGTAGGCGTGATCCGCCAGAATGAAAATTATCAGCCAACGATCAATAATCTTACCGATTATTATACATATCAGGAGAATATTATTGGAAATGTGATGATTCCTGACAGCTGTTGGCCAATTTCCTTTAAATTTGATGTGCCCCAGAATGCAGTGGTAAAAGCTGACAGTACGGATACTATGAGTACAGTGGGAAATGATGCAGCTGAGGTGCTGAATGAGATGATTCCTTCAGCAGGAAACGGAAAGACATCTACTTTGAAATATAAGGCAGATGATATTATGAAGCAGGTAAGAAATATGCAGAAGCTGAGTGAAAGTACAAACAATCAGCTGATTTGGATCGCAAGTATATCCTTACTGGTTGGAGGCATTGGTGTTATGAACATTATGCTTGTGTCAGTCACGGAGCGTACCAAAGAGATTGGTCTGAAAAAGGCTATTGGTGCACGCAAAAAGACAATACTGGGTCAGTTTTTGACAGAGGCTTCTGTACTTACCAGTATTGGAGGCATTATCGGAGTTGTAACCGGCATCGGACTTTCCAAGGTTGTGGGAAAAGTAACAGGTTCGCCCACTGCTATCAGTATTCCGTCTATTGTGGTAGCTGTACTTTTTTCTACAGTGATCGGTGTGGTATTTGGTTTGCTTCCGTCTGTAAAGGCAGCAAATCTGAATCCGATTGATGCACTTAGAAGTGAATAAGATGAAAGGAATGCACTGACGATGAAAGTCAGTGCTTCTTTTTTGAGTAAATATACAATTCTTTTATAATTTTACAATTTGAAAAAGCTTTGAAAAATTTTACGCTATAAATTTTAAATTCCGGATTGAGATAGCCCCCAAATTATGTTAAACTAAACACAGTATGTATTTTTACATTGCATAGATATCAAGTTAGGGGCAAAATGCCTTTTGACCCTAACATCATTTTATTTATATGAAGGATGAATCAGAAGTAAAGGAGAAATGTATATGGGAAAAGTGGCCATTGTCACAGACAGTAACAGCGGCATAACACAGGACCTGGCCAGGGATCTGGGAGTTAGTGTGATTCCTATGCCTTTTTATATTAATGAGAAGCTTTATCTGGAAGGGATTACTCTTTCTCAGGAAGAGTTTTATGAGCGTTTGAAAAATGAGGAATCTATCTCTACTTCGCAGCCGGGACCGGCAGATGTGTGTGGATTATGGAATACACTTCTGGAAAGCTATGATCAGATTGTGCATATTCCAATGTCTAGCGGACTCAGTGCTTCTTGTGATACAGCCAGCGGACTGGCTCGGGAATATGACGGAAAAGTACAGGTAGTGGATAATCAGAGAATTTCTGTTACACAAAAACAGTCTGTACTGGATGCACTGACATTGAGAGATGCAGGCAGAGATGCCCTGCAGATCAGACAGGTTTTAGAGGAACAGAAATCAGATTCCAGTATTTATATTACTTTGGAAACTTTGAAATATCTGAAAAAGGGCGGCAGGATCACTCCTGCAGCGGCAGCAATCGGAACGGTTTTGAATTTAAAGCCGGTATTACAGATCCAGGGTGATAAGCTGGATGCCTATTCCAAGACTAGAGGTAAGAAACAGGCTAAGCGGGTTATGGTGAAAGCTATGCAGAATGATTGGGAAAATCGTTTTGCTGAATATGTAAAGCGTGGAGAAATGTGCCTGCAGTCTGCCTATGCAGGAAATGAGGAGGAGGCTCTGGAGTTTAAGGAAGAACTGAAAGAGGCTTTTCCGGGGCAGGAGATAGTTTTAGATCCCTTATCTCTGAGTGTGGCCTGTCATATTGGATATGGAGCAGTAGCAGTAGCTTGTTCCAGAAGAGTCGTTGTAAAATAAACTTTTAGGAAAGATGTATTTCTGAGAGAATAATATTTAGTTGAGGAGTTAATAGAATGAAGAAACTGATGGAACAGATGGCGGAAGAACTTTCCGCAGCATTTGAAAAAGCCGGATACGACCCATCCTACGGAAAAGTAACCGTATCCAACAGACCGGATCTTTGCGAATTTCAGTGCAACGGTGCCATGGCAGGAGCCAAAGCATACAAGAAGGCACCGTTTATGATCGCTGATGATGTAGTAGCATATTTGAAAGATAGCCAGGTTTTCTCCATGGCAGAAGTCGTAAAACCAGGATTT
Organism: Blautia difficilis; assembly: GCF_014297245.1. NCBI lineage: Bacteria > Bacillati > Bacillota > Clostridia > Lachnospirales > Lachnospiraceae > Blautia > Blautia difficilis. Next base: position 43,077 of record NZ_JACOQG010000014.1, read on the forward strand.
ATCAATCTGAAAGTAAAAGGTGAATTCCTTGCAGACTACTTAAAGGAAATGGCAGCAGACGAGAAACTTTCCGTATCTGCAGCAAAAGAGCCGAAGACGATCATCATTGACTACGGCGGACCCAATGTTGCCAAACCTCTTCATGTAGGACACCTTCGTTCTGCAATCATTGGCGAGAGCATTAAGAGAATCGGCCGTTATGTAGGACATAAAGTAATCGGTGATGTTCATCTGGGAGACTGGGGTCTTCAGATGGGACTGATCATTACAGAACTGAAACACAGAAAACCGGAGCTGGTTTATTTTGATGATTCTTACACAGGAGAATATCCGAAGGAAGCACCATTTACGATCAGCGAACTGGAAGAAATTTATCCATGTGCAAGTGGCAAATCCAAAGAGGATGAAGCGTACAGAAACGAAGCTCTGGAAGCAACTCATCTTCTTCAGCAGGGCAAACCGGGATACATGGCTCTCTGGAACCATATCATGAACGTATCCGTTACAGACCTGAAACGCAACTATGACAAATTAAACGTATCTTTTGATCTCTGGAAAAAGGAATCCGATGCACAGCCATATATTCCAGGAATGGTTGAGGAGATGAAAGAAAAAGGCTTTGCCTATGTAGATCAGGGTGCACTTGTAGTAGATGTAAAAGAAGAGAACGACACAAAAGAGATCCCTCCATGTATGCTTCTGAAATCAGACGGAGCTTCTCTTTATACAACTACAGACCTTGCAACAATCGTAGAGCGTATGAAATTATTTAACCCGGATGAGATCCTGTATGTGGTAGACAAACGTCAGGAACTTCACTTCATCCAGGTATTCCGCTGTGCAAGAAAGACCAGGCTTGTAAAAGATGATACAAAGCTTTCCTTCCTTGGATTCGGAACCATGAACGGAAAAGACGGCAAACCGTTCAAGACAAGAGAGGGCGGCGTTATGCGTCTGGAAACTCTCATTAAAGACATCAACGAAGAGATGTTTACCAAGATTGTTGAGAACCGCAGCGTAAAAGATAAAGATGCGAAAGAAACTGCAGAAATCGTAGGACTTTCCGCCATCAAATACGGTGATCTTTCCAACCAGGCTACCAAGGATTACATTTTTGATATTGACAGATTTACATCATTTGAAGGAAACACAGGTCCGTATATCCTTTATACAATTGTTCGTATCAAATCTATTCTGAACCGTTTCAAAGAAGAGGGTGGAAACCTTGAAGCAGGTGCAATCCTTGATCCTGTAAACGACAGTCAGAAAAACCTGATGCTTCAGCTGACAGGTTTCGGTGCAACTGTAGAGAACGCCTTTGAAGAAAAAGCACCGCATAAGATCTGTGCATATATTTACGAAGTATCTAATGCATTCAACAGCTTCTATCATGAGACAAAGATCCTCAGCGAAGAGAACGAAGCACAGAAAGCTTCCTTCATCCAGCTGCTGAAACTCACTAAGAAAGTTCTGGAGACATGCATCGATCTTCTCGGATTCTCTGCACCGGACAGAATGTAAAAATAAAATTCAGTAATAAATCAACTTGTTGCTATAAGCCCTGTTTACATATATTGTAAATGGGGCTTTTCAAAAAGAACGAAGTGTGCTATTCTGTATTTATCTAATCTATGCGTGATGAAATTCTTTCATCATATTTTCCATTTTGTTTTAACAATTGAACAGGAGGTGAACCGGTGAATTTATCTGGAACTGTATTAAAAGGGCGTTACTGTATCCTGGAGCCTGTTGGAAAAGGCGGTGGAGGGAAAGTTTACCTTGCCAGAGATCTGGAACTAGGCGTTTTGTGGGCGGTAAAAGAAATACCGGTATCCGGCAAAAGTGAAGCACGTATGCTTTTGAAGCTTTCACATCCGTCCCTGCCAAAGATGGTAGATTATATAGAAGATAACCGCAAATGCTACCTTGTCATGGAATATGTCAGGGGAAAATCTCTGGGTGAGTATTTAAGAAATGGAAAACATTTTTCCATAAATGAAATCGTTAAATATGGAATGGAAATTTCAGAGGTATTCTCCTATTTTCATGGTCGGAAACCACCGGTTTATTATGGAGATCTGAAGCCTGACAATCTGATGCTGGGTGAGAATGGCAGATTATATCTGATCGATCTGGGCGGTGCTGTAAACGGATATAAATATCATCATAAAGAATGCACAGGCACTGCCGGTTTTGCTGCGCCGGAACAATATGAGGGAAAGATAAATGCAGCAACAGATATTTATACATTTGGAAAAACATTATCTGCCTTATGTGGAAAAACAGATTATCTGTTATTCATCCGGAACATGTCATTATTCTGGCTTATTTTCAGATGCTGTATGAAGAAACCGGAAATGCGTTATCAAAATATGAAGACTGTACAGAAAAAACTAAGCAGAATCCAAAAGAGACAAAACCAGAGTAAAATCAAAAACATGTTGGTTTTGGCAGGAAGTAGTATTGCTTTTGCAGTAATAACTGTTTTTCTTCTGTTTAGTTCTGATTTGGCATCCGGTTCCAAAACATTTGATTTTTATAAAGAGCTAACTGATATTACAGACCTTTATTATCAGGAAGAATTTCAAAATGACAGTAAAGCAGACAGGGAAAAAATTTGTAAACAGGCAGATACCGGACTGCGAAAATTACAAAAACAATGCACAGAAAAAGAAGAGTCCCGAAAGATTTTGCAGCTTCTGGCTGTAAACAGTGAGTATCAGGAAAATTATGAAAATGCAGGATTCTACTATGAGCAAATGCTTCTTTATGATGAAACTTACAGAGCCGGATACGGTGAATATGGAATGTTCCTGTTCCGTACCGGACAAAAGGAAGCCGGTCAGATGCTATGGACAGAATATAAGTTGAAAGAAACAATGTTAGACGATACAGTCAGCAGAAATCTGAGATTGTGGGAAAAGGAGATGACTAAAAGTGAAGAAAAATCATAACAGACTCTGGATTGTGACATTTGTATGTTTATGCCTGTGCCTGACTTCGACTATCTCTGCCATGCAGATGGGAGGCTTTGATATTGATGTAGGAAATGGAGAAAGCAGTAGCTGGCAATGGCAGGAACAGCAGCAGTGGAATCAGAGCAGTTGGGAGAATACGTGGGAAAATAACTGGCAGACTGGAGACAACACATCAGAAACTCCTGCACAGAACGATCAGATCCAGAACAATGGATATCAGTATGATTCTGATACAGGAAACGGAACACAGGATAATATACAGCAATGGAATGGTGTACAGCAGAATAATAACGTTCAGAGTAATAATGCCTGGAATAATAATTCTGCAGGGAATAATCAATCTCAGACGGGTAACAATATGCAGGCAACATCCCAGACGGATAATGAATCCACTGTTAAGATGCCAGAAAATCCCGCTCCAACATCAACACCTGTACCAACACCCAAACCTACGAAACATCCGAAGCCAACAAAAACGTCTAAATCAACTCAGACACCAACGCCTAAGTTATCAAAAAAGAAAAATAAGAAGAAACAAAATAAAGAAGACCAGGGGGATACTGCTGAATACACGCATGTAAAAGATGAATCTGTTAAGTTTTATTGCACACAAAATACAGATAGCTCCCATACCCCGCAAATTCAGATAATATCTCAAGGCTCTGTTCAGATTCTGTCTTTTCGGCTTAACAAAACAGAATGTCCATGGCATTGGGAAGGAGACCGGATCATACCGGAGACAGAAGATAAAAATGTAAAAGAAATAGATGTGTTGGTTATTTCTCAAGGTGGAAAACTGATAAAAATGGATCCCTGGATTTTTTCTGCATAGACGCTTCAGGAAAACAATGCTATAATCTATCATATTATATCAATTTTTCTGAAACAGGAGGAATCTATGTACAAAGTAATTTTGTTTGATTTAGATGGAACATTAACAGAATCCGGAGAGGGTATCACGAAGTCTGTTCAGTATGCACTGGAGAGAATCGGCAAGCCTGAACCGGACCCTGAGAAGCTGAAGGTTTTCGTAGGACCGCCACTTATGGAAATGTTTATGAAATATGCGCAGATTGACGAAGAAACTGCAAAAAAAGCAGTGGAAATTTACAGAGAACGTTATTCTGTAACAGGAATTTTCGAGAATGCAGTATATCCGGGAATTGAGGACATGCTGGCACAGCTAGAGAAGAAAGGGTATATTCTCGCAGTAGCATCCTCTAAACCGGAAGTATATGTGAGACAGATTCTGGATCATTTTGGACTTGCTCGGTACTTTACAGAAATCGGCGGAAGCGAAATGAATGGCCGAAGAACAAACAAGACAGAAGTGATCGAAGAAGTTCTGAAGCGTCTGAATATGGACAAACACAGAGATCAGGTTATTATGGTTGGAGATAAAGAACATGACGTATACGGAGCACGCAAAGCAGGCCTGGAATGCATTGCAGTTTCTTTTGGATATGGAACAGAAGAAGAGCTTAAAAAGGCAGAACCTCTGAAAATTGTTGATTCTGCAGAAGGAATCGTAGATTTTTTCGCCTGAGCCCTCTGCGAAAACAAAATATTGTTTCTAAAATCTGGAGGGCAGGATATCCGGTAGGAATCCACTTTATAATCTCACAGATCGTTGCAGGAACTGCGCTGGCAGTATTTGCAAGAACCGCGGCAAACTCAGCTGAGACATATTATAATTACACGATTTTTCTTACCGGCTTAACAGGAATTCTGGCTATGATCCCGGCATTGTATTTTTATGGAAGAGATAAAGTCAGAAGAATTGCCGGCGGTCTGATCCCGGCACAGAAAAAAGTACCGCTTTCCTTACTGGAAATAATTCTTCTGCTTCTGGCAGGAGCCGGACTTGCACAGTATGGAAATTTCCTGATGGCAATTCTTCAGTCATTTATTAACAGCAGTGCCTACCAGGAAAGCATGACCAGAATTACAGAAGGAAAATCACTTCTTATGATGATTTTCTGGATGGGAATTATTGCACCTGCGGCGGAGGAAATGATCTTCCGCTGGTTAATCTATCTGCGTCTGCGTGACTGGCTGAAGATGCCGGTGGCAGCAGTGATTTCCGGGCTGATATTTGGTATCTATCACGGAAATATCGTACAGGGAATTTACGCAAGTATCCTCGGAACTGCATTTGCATGGATACTGGAAATGAGTGGAAATATTTACAGCAGTATGCTGCTCCATATGGGAGCAAACATCTGGTCACTGCTTATCTCAGAATATGCACTGGATTTGTATTCCATGAAATATGGGGTACAGATTCTCATATTGATCTATCTGATTCTGTTGATCAGTGTGGTATATTGCCTTACCCATTTCGAAAAGATGTGCAGTATAAGAAAAAAGAAAAGAATGATATAAAAATAGAGACAAGATAAAGACATCTGCAATTGTGGAATGACAGTACACATGCAGGTGTCTTTGTTATTAGAAAAAAGATTATGTTAAGGCAAAAAGAAAATAATCAGTATACGGAAATTTAGATGTACTGGAAAGAGTAAAACCTAACAGTTTGATTAGGATTCGGAAATAACCTTTTACTGAATTAAACAGAGAATATCTGTTTGACAAATAAGTATTTAGCTATTAAGTACTTGACAGATACAACAGTATTCTGTATTATGAATGTACCAATACAACTAATACACTAAATACACACATAAAATAAAACAACACATCATGAAACACGTAACAGAAAGGAGGAATCACCAGTGATTGTTTTGGATTATCAGGACAGGCGTCCAATCTATGAACAGGTTACAGATAAATTTCAGATTCTAATCCTGAACGGTGTCCTGCCGCCGGGATCGCAGATGCCGTCAGTAAGGCAGCTTGCCACAGAATTGTCCGTCAATCCCAACACGATCCAGCGTGCATATATGGAGCTGGAGAAACTGGGACTGATCTATCCTGTAAAAGGCAGAGGAAATTTCGTAGCAGACAGCTCTCAGGTACAGAAGATAAACAGAGAGAGCTACCGAAAAGAATTCACAGCACTGATACAGAAAGGCAGAAACACAGGATTCAACAGAGAGGAACTGGAGAAAATGCTTGCGGAAATCTTTGAAAAGGAGGACGAATCATGATAGAGATCAGAAACTGCAGTAAAGCTTTCGGAGAGATCCATGCCATTGACCATGTATTAATGGAAATCGGTGAACGCCAGATTTTCGGACTGGTAGGGACCAACGGTGCAGGAAAGAGCACGCTGCTTCGAATGGCTGCCGGAGTGATAAAGCCGGACGAAGGAGAAATCCTGGTGGATCAGGAACCGGTCTATGAGAATGAAAAGATAAAACAGCAGATATTTTACATTTCAGACGGTGGATATTTTCCACAGGGATATACGGCAGCAGATCTGAAAGATTTCTACAGAGAATATTATCCGGACTTTATGACTGACCGTTACAGTAAATTAATGGACCAGTTTCATCTGGATGAGAAACGCAGGATCAGTTCCTACAGCAAGGGAATGAAGAAACAGCTTCTGGTCATTATGGGAATCAGTGCAGGGACAAAATATCTGTTATGCGATGAAACGTTCGATGGACTTGATCCGGTCATGCGTCAGGCAGTAAAGAGTCTGTTTGTGTCTGAAATCATGAATCGGGATTTTACCCCGGTGATCGCATCTCATAATATGAGAGAACTGGAGGACGTGTGTGACCATGTAGGATTCCTGCACAAAGGAGGAATTCTTTTATCCAGAGAACTGGAAGACATGAAATTCCATATCCATAAGATCCAGTGTGTACTGCCGGATCAGACAAAAGAAGAAGCACTTTTGAAAGAATTGGACGTTTTAAAGAAAGAACATCAGGGATCACTTCTGATACTTACTGCAAGAGGGACCAGAGAAGAAATACTTCAGAAAGTACAGACACAGAATCCAATATTCTGCGAAGTGATTCCATTGACACTGGAGGAGATATTTATCAGCGAAACGGAGGTGGCAGGCTATGAAGTCAAAAACATTTTCTGGTAGATCATTAAGAAGCAGCTTAAAAGGCAGTACCTGGATTCTGGTGCTGTTGTTACTGGGGTTTATGGTTGCATTTCCGGTAGCAGAACTGATGCTGATCGGAAATCAGACGGATGAAATCCACAGGATGACTTTTGTCATGATCTGTTCCTATCTGATAGTTCCAGGCTTTTTGGTTACAATGCTTGCGGCCGTTGTAAATGCCCTGAATGAATTCTGGTATCTTTTTTCCAGAGATAAGATTGATTTTTATCACAGTCTTCCGGTAACAAGAAGCAGGTTCTTTTGGGAAAAAGCAATCAGAGGTCTGGTGCTGTATCTGGTTCCATATGTGATCATGGAACTGATCACAATGGCGATCGCAGTCAGCAAAGGACATGGTAGTCATCTGATCACGGCAGCGGGGAAAATGTTTCTGGAACATTTGCTTATGTATCTGCTGCTGTATTTCGGAGCAGTGTTGGCACTGGCAATTGCGGGAAATATTCTGGCAGGTATTCTGTCATTATGCTGTGTTTACCTTTACGGACCGGTACTGGGCATTCTTTTATGGGTGCTGGAAATGATGTATTTCAGAACGAATATGGGACTTAAAGAGGGAATGGCAGAAAAGATATCTGTTTTTCTTTCACCTGTATCTATTTCCGTGGCATTGCGGACTTATTCAGGACAAAAGAATTTCTGGATCATTATAGTGGGCGGGATACTGCTTCTGATTGTTCTGGCAGTATGTGCATATCTGGCATATACAAAGCGTCCAGCTGAGAAAACAGGAAAATCTTTTGTTTACGGATTTCTGGAACCAATCCTTTTGTTTATGGTCGTAATCCCTGCTGCTCTGGCAATTGGAACGATGTTTGCGCTGATCGGACCGGAAGAGAACAGGACTGGCTGGTGGATATTCGGGCTTGTGCTGGGGACAGTTGTATTTTATGGAATTTTGCAGGTTATTTTTGCAATGGATTTCCGTAAAATGGCAGCACATAAGCTGCAGCTTCTGCTTTTGGGAATATGTGTAGCTGTCAGTGCCTGGATATTACACACAGATGCCATCGGATATGATACAAGAATTCCGACAATGGCAAAAACTGAGGGAATCAGTCTGAATCTGGAGTGGATAGGAACTGAGAGTGTGAATGAACCGCAGATGGAAGTGAGTTCTGGTTCATATAAACTGGACAGACTCTTTTATTTTATGGGCGGAAATTATGGCAGATGGACAGATGCAGGAATGTCAGATAAAATCTATGAAGTGTTAAAAGAAATTGCGTCTTATCAGAACAGTAAGGAGTGCAGCGGAACAGAAATAGGAGTTCAGTTTAAAAAGAAGAGCGGTTTCGATATTACCAGACAATATATAGTGACAGCGGAGCAGCTTGGCAGACTGCTGGAAGCATGCTATGAGCAGGGAACATTAAAAGATAATAAATATGATATTATGGAAAAGTACAGACAGAAAGTGTCTTTTATAACAGTAGATCCTTTAAATGAATTAGATGATCAGTACTCTGTAACATTGGAAAAATCTGACAGTCAGAAGCTGCTGGATCTGCTGAAACAGGATATAGCAGAAGCCTCACCGCAGGAACTTATAGGAATCCCGTGTGGACAGATGGAGCTTTACGCTACTTCCTATGCAGATATGGATGAGCATATTGCACCGGAATCCTATGCAGAAGTAGGAAGATATATTTTCCCGACATTTAAGCGGACACTTGTTTTCCTGAAAGAAAAAGGTTATGCTTTTGTTATGGAAAAAGAAAATCTGAAACAGTACGATTATTCAGTGACATATAATGCAGAAGAAATGGATGTCACAGATCCTGAACAGAAAGAAGAATTAGCCCAGAGCCTGATCCGTGAATTGGAGTGTCCGGCATGGCTGGAAACGGAGGCGGGTGTGAGTGTGAAAGTGGCTCTGAACATTACAGAGTCTGCCGGAGAATCGCTAAACGGAATAGAGTTTGCTGTACTGAAAGCGAAAGAGCCGGAATTTATAAAGAAAATAGTAGAAACTGGCGAGGAAGAAGAATGAAGAAAGCAGTTCGTCTGGACAAGTTCCTGGCAGATGCAGGAGCAGGGACCAGAAGTGAGGTAAAAAAATATATTCAAAAGGGAAAAGTCCAGGTCAATGGTGTGCCTGTAAAGAAACCGGAGATCAAGGTCAGTGAAGAGGATGAGATAATTCTGGATGGAAACAGAATTTCCAAGGCATCGGAATTTGTCTATTATCTTCTGCACAAACCTGCAGGTTATATCAGTGCAACAGAGGATAAGCGTGACAGAACAGTGATGGAACTGGTGCCATCAGACAGGAAAGATATGTTTCCGGTAGGGAGACTGGATAAAGATACAGAGGGCCTGCTTCTGATCACAGATGACGGAGCGCTGGCACATGAACTTCTTTCTCCGAAGAAACATGTAGACAAAACTTACTATGCTGTCACAGATGGGTGCATGACAAAAGAAGATGTACAGAGATTTGCTGAGGGCCTGGAGATCGGAGAAAAAAAACCGACTATGCCTGCAAAACTGGAAATCCTCAGTACCAGAAAAGTGGAAGAGACAGAACTGGAGCAGTATCCGTCGGGATGGTCTTCAGAGATTCAGCTTACGATCAAAGAAGGCAAATTCCATCAGGTCAAGCGAATGACAGAAACAGTAGGAAAGAAAGTGATCTATCTGAAACGAATTTCCATGGGAGTATTAACATTGCCGGATGACCTGAAAAAAGGCGAATGCCGTCAGCTGACTGATGAAGAAGAAAAAAAACTGAAAGACAGCATTGGCAGATCTTGAAAAACCTGTAAAAATAATAAAAAATTTGCAAAAAACCCTCTTTACATGGAGGGTTTTTGTATGCTATACTACAGAAGTTGCGAGTCATGCGCATCTATTGCGTGTGCAAAAATATACACGTTCGGAGATTCCCGCGGATGGTGCCCTGCGGTGTGAGGCTGGGTCCCCAGGAAAAAGAACCGGGCGGAAGAAATTAACCAAAAAAGGAGAACAAACATGAGCGTTATTTCAATGAAACAGCTTTTAGAAGCAGGCGTACATTTCGGACATCAGACAAGAAGATGGAACCCTAAAATGGCTCCATACATCTACACAGAGAGAAACGGTATCTACATCATCGACTTACAGCAGTCTGTAGGTATGGTTGACGATGCTTACAATGCAATCGCTGATATCGTAGCAGACGGTGGAAGCATCTTATTCGTAGGAACAAAGAAACAGGCTCAGGATGCTATCAAAACAGAAGCAGAGCGTTGCGGACAGTTCTATGTAAACGAGAGATGGTTAGGTGGTATGCTTACAAACTTCAAAACTATCCAGAGCCGTATTGCAAGACTGAAACAGATCGAAGCTATGGAAGCTGATGGAACATTTGACGTTCTTCCTAAGAAAGAAGTTATTGAGCTGAAAAAAGAACTTGCCAAATTACAGAAAAACATCGGTGGTATCAAAGAAATGAAGAGACTTCCAGATGCAATCTTCATCGTAGATCCTAAGAAAGAAAGAATCTGCGTACAGGAAGCTCATACATTAGGAATCCCGCTTATCGGTATCTGCGATACTAACTGCGATCCAGAAGAACTGGATTATGTAATCCCAGGTAACGATGATGCAATCCGTGCAGTAAAATTAATCGTTTCCAAAATGGCAGACGCTGTTATCGAAGCAAAACAGGGTACTGCAGATGTAGACGGTGAAATCGAAGCTGAATCTGAAGAGTTCGCAGCTACAGAAGAATAATTTTTTTGAACCAGCACAGGAAAGCCGACAGGCTTTCCTGTCATTGAAAAAGGAAAAGCCCCTCCGGGCGATTTACGAATATTATTCAGGAGGAAAATGAAATGGCTATCACAGCAGCACAGGTAAAAGAATTAAGAGAAATGACCGGCGCCGGAATGATGGATTGTAAGAAAGCTCTTACAGCTACAGAAGGTGATATGGATAAAGCAGTAGAATTCCTTCGCGAAAAAGGTCTTGCTACAGCACAGAAGAAAGCAAGCCGTGTAGCAGCAGAAGGTCTTTGCAAAACTTTAGTTTCCGAAGACGGAAAGAAAGCAGTTGTTGTAGAAGTTAACGCTGAGACAGACTTCGTAGCTAAGAATGAAAAGTTCCAGAACTACGTTGCAGATGTAGCAGCTCAGGCTATGAACACAACAGCAGCAGATATCGATGCTTTCCTTGCAGAAGCATGGGCACTTGATACAACTAAGACTGTTAAAGAAGCTCTTGCAGCTCAGATCGCAGTTATCGGTGAGAACATGAACATCAGAAGATTTGCTCAGGTTACAGAAGAGAACGGTTTCGTTGCTTCCTACACACATATGGGCGGTAAGATCGGTGTTCTTGTAGACGTTGAAACAGACGTAGTTAACGATGCTGTTAAAGAAATGGCTAAGAACGTAGCAATGCAGATTGCAGCTTTGAAACCACAGTACACAAGCGACAGCGAAGTAAGCGCAGAGTACATTGAGCATGAGAAAGAAATTCTTATGGCTCAGATCCAGAACGATCCGAAAGAATCCCAGAAACCGGCTAAGGTTATCGAAGGAATGATTACAGGACGTATCAAAAAAGAGCTTAAAGAAATCTGCCTTCTTGACCAGACATACGTTAAAGCTGAAGATGGAAAACAGTCTGTAGCTAAATACGTAGAGCAGGTTGCTAAAGAAAACGGCGCTAAGATCACTGTCAAAGGTTTCGTACGTTACGAGACAGGTGATGGTATCGAAAAGAAAGAAGAAAACTTTGCAGAAGAAGTTGCAAAGCAGATGGGTAAATAATCTGTAAAGATTAATTTTCTATTAAATTTAAGTATTTATAGGCCCTGAGAGTCTTATAAACACTACGTTTGAGAAGTGATTATAAGATTTTCAGGGCTTTTTTCTATTTTTTTCTAAAAAGTCTAAATCATCTTCAGGCATTTTTATTGTATCATTGTATATGTGCAAATTGTATTTTTTAAGTTACAAAATTCTGAGATAATTTTATGAGAACCAATTCTCTTCCCGGTGCATCTAATTAGTGTAAAAGTAAAAAAGTAAACACGTGTAGTAATCCGGCTGGACAAAAGGAGAAGACAAAGTTATGACAAAAGATGTATTTATTAAGGAGGTTCGGGATGCAGAGGCCATGCTGTATCATATATCAAAGTCCATTCTGAAGAATGATTCTGATTGTGGGGATGCTGTGCAGGAAACAATTCTTAAGGCATATGAGAAGCTTCCCACTTTAAAGAAAGAAAAGTATTTTCGAACATGGATCACAAGGATATTGCTCAACGAATGCAAAGGGATTCTTCGGAAAAGAAAAAATGTTATTCCATATGAAGAATATATGGACAATATGAGGCTGACTGAGGAGGACAGATACAGTCATCTGTATATGGCGCTTATGGAACTTCCGGAGGATTTGAGGATTTTGGTAACATTGTATTATTTAGAAGGATTCTCACAGAAAGAGATCAGTGGGGCTCTGGATATTCCGGAAGGAACGATTAAAAGCAGACTTTCCCGTGCGAGAGAATTTTTGAAAGCACAGTTATCTGATGAAGAAGAGAAAAAACCGATGACTGGTAAAAACAGCAAACTATCAAAGAGAATAACAGGAAAGGGGAAAATGTCATGTTAGAGAACAAATGGAATAATATAGCACCGGAAGTACCACAGGATTTTCATAATAAATTTGAAGATACACTAAAACAGATTGAACAGGCGGATTCAGTTGATAAAAAATACAAAAGAAAAAAAATCAGTGGCCGATTATTGATTGCAGCAGCAGTAATTTGTACTGGTATGGCTGTTACTGTGGCTGCAAAAGAGTTCTTTAAATGGAATGATTACCTGGTGAAAAGACTGGAGCCATCGGAGGAACAGCAGGAGACACTGCAGGAATCAACTTATATTCAGAATATAGACCAGTCTGTAACACAAAATGGTGTGACGGTTACCCTGACAGATTCTATTCAGGATCAGGGATTCCTGTATGCTTTTTTTGAAGTGAAAACAGAGGACAGTATTTCTATGACTGATCATACTTCTTTTGAGGAGATGACACATTTTAAGATCGATGGAAAAGAAGTATATGCAGTGGACGATAACAGATTTGGAAGTTTCAATACTGGGGTAGGACAGGATGTGTTGCTAAAAACAGATCAAAATTCTGCACATCTTAAACATTTTAACGCCTGTATATCTTATGACAGTGATTATGATCTGAGTAATAAAACAGTAGAAATCACATTAAAGAATCTTACGGAGGAAGGAGATTATGATACGACTGTTATTACAGATGGAACATGGGATTTTAAATGGACTCTGGGTGCAGTAAAGCCTCCGACAACTCTGGAAGTGAACCGGAAATGTGATTTTGGAGGTTATGAAATCACAGTGAAAAAAATGGAAGTAACGCCCCTTTTATGGTCATTATATCTTGATTATGATGAAGCTATGAAGGTGTATGAAGATGAGAAAAACAAGTTTGAGTATGCAGGTACGGACTATGGCATGGATCTTTATGCCAGAACTAGTATTGACCAGGTGCGTTATAAAGATGGAACGGTTTTAACACTTGATATGACCATGGGAGGCATCGCTGGCGGTGGAGAAAAACAGGATAAGGAAAAAGGTGTCATGATCATCAGAAACAGCTTCCCGCAACTGGTTGATGTAGATAACCTGCAGGCGGTACATTTTGGGAACATTGACCAGTGGCTTGAAGTGCGGGAATAAAGGTTTTTTCGGTGATACAGAAAAATCCTCCCATAATTAGATAATGAAAAAATACAAAAAGAACCGATACAAGGTCTTTGCAAGACTGATATCGGCTCTTTTTGGCTAAATCTGCCAACTGTAAAATTTTGTTTATATATTAACGCATCCTGTTTATGTACAGGAAACGGATTCTAGCGTATACTGAAATTATTGATTACAAGGTCTGCATAAACTGCAAATACAGATTCCGGGTTATATCCGGAAGCCATATTTTGCACTTACCGGTAAAATCTGTAATAGTTGGCATAAAAGTTCATTACATATTCGATATAAGCTTTAAATCTTTTCATTGTCTGTTCCTCCTCTTTACGGGGAACATGCACTGGGGCTTTTGAAAAACCAGCTCCGTTATACCAGGGAGGAAAATATTTCCTGTGTGGGAGGCGGCATTTATCCCAACATGCTTTGTGCGCATCCACCGTTCCAGATCGATGGGAATTTTGGCTTTGCAGCTGCAGTTGCAGAGATGCTTATCCAGAGCAGGAAAGGGCATATCCTGTTGCTTCCGGCACTTCCGGATGAATGGAAGGACGGAAATGTCCGGGGAATGAAGGCACAGGGTGACATCACAGTTGAGTTTGAATGGAGAGAGGGCAGGATACACAGGGTTCGCCTCTGTTCTTCCCATGAGCAGAAAGTAACGCTGGAATGCAATGGAATTTCGAAAACAGTATTTTTAAAACCTGATGGGACAGAGGATATGATTTTTGATTGATCTGTCCTGAGGGGCTGGAATCATTGGCAGCCGTATCATGTAAAAATACATGGTACGGCTGTTTTTAGTACCTGGAATATTTTATAGCACCTTGACTGATAATCATGAAAAGCATGGAAGTGTTCAAACTAATCTTTTGGAGATTTTCTGAGATTGTTAAAAAAAAGTGCAACTTTTTTGGGAGTTTGCACGTCTAATAAGTAGAAGCGCATAAAGAAAGGCTTTTATACAAGATTTCCTGATGACCGGTCTGATATAGGAGAAAGGAGACGACAATGAATGAGATTTTGATACGAAAAGCAAAGAAAGGCGATAAAGATGCTTTTTGTCGGCTTATAGATGAGAATGTACAGAGTATGTACAAGGTTGCAGCAGCATATCTGAAAAATGATGAAGATGTTGCGGATGCAATACAGGATACGATTCTTTCCTGCTATGAAAATCTAAAAAGTCTGAAACAGAACAGATATTTCAAGACATGGATGATCCGAATTCTGATCAATAAGTGCAAGGACATGATACAGAAGAAAAAGCTGGTTACTTATACGGATCAGATGCCGGAAACGCCTTTTCACGAAGAAAAATATGCAGCAATGGAATGGATCCAGGCCTTAGAGCCATTGGACAGTAAATACCGCTTGGTTGTTCTTCTATACTATATGGAAGGATTTGGTATCCGGGAAATCAGTGACATTCTGGATATGAAGGAAAGCACTGTAAAATCTCGTCTTTATCGTGGCAGAAAACAGATTGCAGAGATGTATGGATATAAGGTTAAGGAGGGACGTGCCTAATGACGACTTTAAATTATAATGAGAAAGACTTCCAGAAAAAACTTCAAAAGGATATAGAAATGCCGGAAATCGTGCATGAACATATTAATCAGGCATATCGTTTGATTGAAAATAACGCTGTTTTACAGAAAAAAGCATCAAAGGATCCATATCATTGGATGAAAAGTGGAGGCAGGATAGCAGGAGGGATGGCAGCGGTACTGGCAGTAGGATTTGTATTCTGTGCAATCAATCCGGTAATGGCAAAAAATATCCCGGTTGTAGGAGGACTCTTTGAAATTTTACAGGATAATGTGAGTTTCTTTGGTGACTTTTCAGATCATGCAACAACTTTGGAAGCTGTTGATGGAACGAAGACAGATAGCAGTGAAACAGACGGAGCCAAGACAGATCATGCCAATAATGATGCTATTTACACTAAGACAGCAGATGGGCTGACAATTACATGTTCTGAGGTATATGCAAACAGCCAGGCAATTTATGTGACTATGCAGTTTAAAAGTGATAAACCGTTCCCAGAAACAGAAACTGGGGCGGAAAGTGGAACACCAGTCATTGATCTGGATATGACAGGGGGTGTGGACTTTAATTCAGAGGCTAGCCCGGTAATTGACGGTCAAGTGGAAGGAAAATTTCTGGATGATAACACCTATGCATGTATTTTCCGTTATGATTTGGCTGAAGCCGCAAAAGATTATACGGAATATAATGAGAAATACAATGAAATGACACAGCGGGTAATGGATGAGATGGGAATAACTCAGGCGGACTTAGATGATCAGACGGATGAAGGTTATGCGCTGCTGGAAGAGTTTATCAATAAATTGTCTGAACGTGGTGGAGAATATCAGAAGTACATTAAAGATATTGATATTCCAGATACCTTTAACCTGCATCTGGATATTACGAAGGTAAGAGGACTGGAAGCAAACTATCAGTGGTCAGAAGAGGATGAGAAAAAATATGGAAGGGATGCTGGCTACTACAAATATGAAGGTGACTGGAGCTTCGATATCCCGGTTACGGTAGATGATTCCCAGACAGAAGTATTGGAACTCAATGATACAAACGATGCAGGTATTGGACTTAAATCGGTGATTCGTACTCCATATGAATTGACGGTAAATGAACTTTATAAGGAAGGTTCCAACAGTGATTGCTTTATGGTAGCTCTTGATGCCAATGGAAACACACTTCCGTACAATGAGTCTACTGGAAACTGTAATAACTTCGCAATTCAGGACAGAGATATTTCTACGGTAGACATTTATTTTCTGGATTATGTCCAGTATATGGATGAACTGAAAGGTCAGCAGAATTTTGATAATCCTACGAAAGAGGATGGACAAAAATGGAAAAAACTTCTGGAGGAGAATGCGAAGTACCATAAGACATTGCATTTTGACAATGACAATGTAAAAAACTAGTTGATGTAAAAGAAAGATGAATAAGATATGAGACAAAAAGAAGTGATGGGGCAATCAATAAGAACTTCAAAATCGGCAAGACCCGGAACAATTACTTATGTGCCGATAGACAAGTCTGAATTCAGATCTACTGTATCTTCAGACAAAAAGAAAAACAAAATTATGAAAATAGTTGTAATGCTTATAGTGACGATTTTGGTTATGAGCTGTTGTGTGTATGCAGGTATATCTTATTATTACTCATATCACTTCTTTTTGGGTACGACCATCAATGGAATTGACAGTTCAAATAAGACAGCTTATGAAGTTGAGCAGGAGATTGCAGGGAAAAAGGATAACTATGTTATTCAGGTAAGTGCAAGGATGCAGGAACCTCAGACTATCACAGGGAAAGACATTGATTATCAATATGTATCCAGCGGGGAAATCCTTCAGCTGCTGAAGACTCAGAAACCATGGGAATGGATCAGAGGTTTTTTTGAAACGAAAAATTATATGGTTCAAGAAGAGACTGTTTTCAGTCGGGAAAAGCTGGAGGAACAGGTAAGTTTATTAAATTGTGCCCAAAAAGAGAATCAGATAGCACCGGAAAATGCATATGTAAGTTTTTCTAATTCAGAATTTACTATTGTTCCAGAGACAGAAGGGAGTGAATTAAATGCCAAGGAAGCTTATCAGATGATAAGCGGAGCAATTGATAATGAGGCGGCAGATGTAGATCTGGGAAGCAATCCAAAGGCTTATAAGGAAGCAGATGTGACGAGAGATAGTTCAGAACTTCAGAATATGGTAAATATGTATAATAGCCTGGCAAAAGCAAATATCACATATACATTTGGAGATGAAACGGTAACACTTGACGGGAATACCATCAAAAACTGGCTGCAGTTTGACGAGAAAGGGCAGCTGCTTCCGGATGATGGAGCCTTCAGGCAGCATGTAGTGGATTATGTGGCACAGCTTGCAGCAGATCATGATACAGTTGGCACTGAAAGACAATTTGAGACCACAAGCGGAAGGACTGTGTATGTATATGGCTCAGCTTATGGATGGAAGATTGATCAGGACAAGGAAGTAGCACAGCTCATGCAGGAAATTCAGTCAGGAACTCAGACAACCAGGGAACCGGTATATTCTATGAGAGCAAATGCACATGGGATCAATGATCTCGGAGATACATATATAGAGGTAGATCTTACAGAGCAGTATATGTGGTATTATCAGAATGGAAATATTATTTTTCAATCAGAAATCGTATCCGGACTGCCAGGTGATCCGGATAGAAAAACACCCCCTGGAATATTCACACTGAATTCAAAGAGCAGTCCGTCTGTGCTGAGAGGTGAAATGACAGCAAATGGAACCTATTCTTATGAACAGCCGGTAACGTACTGGATGCCATTCAATGGAGGAATTGGCTTTCATGATGCAGACTGGCAGCCGTACTTTGGTGGTGACAGATATCTTACAGGTGGTTCTCATGGATGCATCAATCTTCCCCCGGAAAATGCCGGGCAGCTTTATAGTCTTATTCAGTATGATGTCCCGATAATTTGTTTTTACTAATTCTATATTCAAGATGAACAGGACAGGAGCTAAGTTGTAATGCTGTTGGCTCCTGTTCTTCATTGCCCTTTGTGTTCTGCCAGACGGCTTTAATTAATATGTTTTCAATCTGCCGGAGAGAATTATGCCGTGTATTAAAATTAGGTAATGTAATTGAAGAAAAGATATGATATCATATGGGTAACAAATTGAACTGTGTGTGGAGGTGATGACTGTGAAGAAAAAAGTGACAATAGTGTTGGTCATTATTAGTATTGTTGCTATAAGTACAATGATTATGTTTTCAACATATAAGTCTTCAGAAGCCTGTCGAAAAGCAAATGCCGCGATACAGTGGGATTGTTCTGTAACCTGTGCGGAAGAGTCAACGCCTGATTCTTATGTAATTACATATTCTGATGCAAAAATTTTATCCAAAACAGGCGTATTGACGGTTCAGAACAGAAACGATTTTGACATTATTGTGTATTTGCTCTGCGAAGGAAAACAGGAACTCGTATCTGGCAGGATTCCTGCGGGTGGCTGCTATTCTTTTCTGAACGTTACAGATAAAGAACACACGGTAGGTATTCATGCTGATGTTGGTGAAAATACGGATATAAAAGTATTTGTATATGACGGAAAAGACACCGAATCATATACAAGATAATTGATAAGACGAAGAATATTGAAAAAAATATTCGCAGATATTTTGGGATATGAAGTTCAGGAATGGATAATGGATTTAGAAGCATTAGGAATTCACTCATATGATTTGGATGATCTGGCACAAACACAGAAAACATTCCACTGCCGATAAAAAAGACAGCTTTTCCCTATATCTACACGCCATAGGTATCGAAAACCTATGGCGTTTTTTATAAAATTTTTTTCTTGAAAGCAAATGGCTGTTTTTCAAGTCTAATAATTATAAGAAGAAAAGGAGGTACTTTATGGATGCTTTAATAACAGAGGCTAAAAATGGAGATAAAGAGGCATTTGTCAGATTAATCCGGATGAATAAGCAGAGCTTGTATAAGACTGCCTGGATTTATCTTCGGGATGAGCAGGATATTGCAGATGCCCTGCAAAATACAATCCTATCCTGCTATGAAAATATACAGAGGCTGAGAGAACCGAAGTATTTTAAAACCTGGCTGATGCGGATCCTTATAAATGAGTGCAAGGACATTCTCCGCCAAAAGAACCATGCAGCAGAACTGGATGATTTTGCAGAAGGTGTACATTGTGAAGAACTGAATCTCTGTGAATGGAAACAATTGCTTTTATGCCTGGATGAAGAAAGTAGGAAAATCGTGGAACTCTATTATTTTGATGAGTTTTCAGTTAAGGAAATCAGTGCCCTTCTTGAAATGAACAGCAATACCGTATCAACCAAACTTTCCCGGGCAAGAGCAAAATTAAAAAAGGTGATCAGGAGGTGAGACTATATGAAAGAAATCAGAAGGATTTTAAAAGAAGAAACTGCAATACCGGAAAATATTGATAAAGCCATGGAAGATGTTCTGAGCGGAATTTTAAATTCCCCAGACGAGAAAACAACGGGGGCTTTAAGTAAAAAAACAAATGGAGAAAGAACGAAAAATTCAGGAAATAAGAAAAAAATAATTCGGATTCTTCTTCCGGTAGCTGTTATATTAGGAGTTAGTACAGGCGTACTTGCAACAAATATCGGACGACTGTATAAAGAACTTGAACAACAGGGGGTCGCTGAACAGGAGGCAGCTCAAATGGTTGTCACAGAACCTGAGTCAACTGCAGAAAATGTGGAAAATATTACTTCTTATCCAATAACTCCCGAGACGGTCGATTGGAATCAGGCCATGCTGACTGTTAAAGAAGCGTATTTTGATGGCGGCGGTTTAAGTTTTGTGGGAGAACCTTCCAATGAGGCAAAGAATTATATGATCACTTGCCGTGATCATGCAACGGTGAATGGAAAAGATGCACTGGCTTCTTTAAATAAAATAGAAGGAGAAGATCTTTATTATGGGCATATTACTTTGTATGATGACGCTTTGATTGAGAAAATATTAAAAGAAGATTCTGAAGTAGAACTTTCCATGACTATTCAGGCATATCCTGTTTATGACGGTAAGATTTATTATACCTGGAAAGACACTGAAGCTTACGAAAAGATTTTTAAAACTGGTTCTTTTACAGATTCAGAAGGAAGGGTTTCTTATGCACTTCCTGCGGAGGACGTTTACAGAGGATATACGCCTCAGACTCTTACGTTAACCCTTCCATTAAAGGATGAAGTAAGGGACATCATTGAAAAATATAGAAAAGAAGGGAAATTGCAGGCTGCTGACACCGGAGTAGAACCATCTTCGGGTGAGAGTACGCAGAACACAACAGATTTGGAAAGTTCGTCAAATACTACGAGTGTAAATGAAAAATATGATCCGGAGAAAACAATGTTGCAGGTAAAGGAAAACCATGTAACAGCTTCTCTGCCAGGGAAATCAGGAACCCTTACAATAGAAGCTGATATTACCGGAAATACTGATGACGTTTCAAAGGGAGTTCTGAAAAAATGCAATATATCAGAGAAAGACATCTGCTCCTGGTTTGGCGGGAAAGATGGATGGGAAAAATCTGTAACAGATGAAACAGTCTGGGAAAATAAAGAAAAAAGACTGCAGTTATTTATTTCGGATGGGATGATAGAGTGTGATGGATTAAGTGAAAAAAATCTGGGATTTTTAGGCGAGAATACGGAAGATGAGAAATTAAATATTATAAATCAACTGTTTTCCAAAGCTGATTTAGCTGGAACTTCTGTAAGAAAATCAATTAGCGACATGACGGAAGGATATGATTATTACGACATAGAAGTTCTGTTGAATGGAATACCGGCAGGTGGACTTTCTCAGTATCATTATCAGGGAAGCACAGGATTTGGTCTCAAGCCTGAAGACTGCTATTTCAAAATACCAATCCCGCTTCAGGTGAAAGAGAAAGAAACAGTTACTATGCTTCCCATGGAAGAAATTATGAAATCGGTGGAACAATATGTAAAAGAAGGAAAAATCGGATTTTTTACGGAAGAGGACACGACGGAGAAAACAGAACCAATCACGATTCCAGTTACGAAAATCCGCCTGAAATATTATATTGATGAAACTGCAGATGGAATTGTTTACAGACCTGTATGGAGTTTTTGCTGTCCCTACCAATGGAAGGATTCACCAGAAGAACAGGAATTGTTTTATATAGACGGAGAAACCGGGGCTTTGATCCGGGACGCATTTGGATGGTAGACATGAAAAACAAATTTTATGGGGAACATGACCATGGATGATGCTATAGCTTCTAAGGCAAAGCTTTCGTCATAGGCCTTGCATCTGCTTGAAGATAGTTAAGAATAGTTAAGGTACAGTTAAATGAACAGGTAAGAATTAAATGTTATTGTATAAGTACATTCTAAGAGATAACTCTTAGAAAATAATACATGAGGAGAAAAGTAAAGGAGCATTTATGAAAATAAAATGTACGTTCCATATTGCAATAGCATTCATTCTTATTCAGCTTACGGATGAATTTAGTATAGCATTTGCATATGGGATATGTGAGAAGAATCCATATGTGAGAATTCTATATGTGACATTTGCGATTTTGAGCCTGCTGACCATGATATATTTATATACGAAGTATATTATAAGAATTCAAATGCAGGATTTGTTTTTAGGAATGCCGCTTCCGAAAAAAAAGTGGTGTATAACAGCGGTATTAATGCCGGTATTAATATGCCTTTTTTATATATTTTTTACAAAGGGAACATTTGAAAAAGGAAACCTTACATATAAAGAAATCATAGATGTAGTTACAATTTCTATTTTATCATCAGGTATTAAAGCGGCAGTAACAGAAGAAATTGTCTTTCGTGGTATGATTTTAAGACTGCTTCAGAATACTTTTGGAAAGAAATGTGCAGTGCTTGTTTCAAGTTTTTTATTCGCTGTTTATCATTTTGATGGGATTGATACTTCTGATATAAAAAAAGTAATTATGATGATTATTTCTGTTGAAATTGCAGGAATTGCATTGGCACTTGTTACAGAGCAGACAGGTTCTATATGGTCTTCGGTTATGATTCATTGTCTGTATAATATTCTATCAGGAGAAAGCCAGATCTTTCATATTGATGTGGCACAGAACTTTCCTGCAATATGGATGTATACTGTAAACAGTAAAAATATGTTGCTTACAGGAATTAATGGTTCGGTAGGGTTTACAGCTTCAATTCCAACAATGGCAGGATTTACCGGGATCATATTAATGGTGATTTATGATGAAAAAAAGAAAAAAACATATGGGAAAAAGTTGTAGTAAAATTATTCTTCTGATTTTAATTCTGGCAGCATGGATAGTTGTGACAGTAAGAGCAAAAAAAACTGAAGAGGGTATTATATTGACAGACGCTTACAAAAAACAGATAATGGAAAGTGCAGAGTGGAAGAAGATATTTTTACATACAGAAAATTATCCGGATATTCTTTTAGAGGATTTAAAAAGAAATCCGGAAATGCTGGAATTTGTCGAAGGATACAATGATGTACATAAGAAGTCTTCTGAAGGACTTACATTTGAGGAACGGAAGAAAAAAGTTCCTTTATTTATTCAATGGGATAAAAGATGGGGATATGAACCTTATGGAACAAGTGATATAGGAATTTCCGGATGTGGTCCGACGTGTATGGCAATGGTAATATACAGTTTAACCAGAAATACAGAGGCAACACCACCTGTGCTTGCGCAAAAATCCATGAACGAGGGATATTATGTAGAGGGTATTGGAACATCCTGGAAATTCATGAGAGAAGCTGCTTTGGATTACGGTGTAATTGCTTCGCAATTTGATATGCTGGGAGAACAGGAAATGGCCGACAGACTTAAAGATGGAAATCTGATAATCTGTGCCATGGGTCCCGGAGATTTTACAAATTCAGGGCATTTTATTGTTATTTATGATTATTCCAGAAAGAAATTTTCTGTAAACGATCCATTCAGCTATACAAACAGTTCAAAAAAATGGGAATATACGACCCTGATTTCTCAATGTCAGCAAATATGGGTATATGCAGTTTAGAAGACGAAAGGATGAAAATGGATAATCATATTTTGGTTGTAGAAGATGATGCAGCAATTAGAGAAGGAGTGAGGATACTTCTTGAAGGTGAGGGATATATTGTTCAGGAAGCAGAGGATGGATATCAGTGTTTGAAAAAAGTATCAGATGATATTGACCTTGTTATTCTTGATATTATGATGCCGGGAATATCCGGGATAAAAACTTGTGAAGAAATTCGAAAAATCTCACATGTTCCAGTGTTGTTTCTGACAGCCAAAAGTCAGGAATCTGATAAATTACTCGGACTTATGGCAGGAGGTGATGACTATCTCGTGAAACCATTTTCGTATGCGGAACTTCTTGCCCGGGTTAAAGCGTTACTACGAAGATATCATGTATATAGTCAGACATTACAAGGTGAGAAGACAAAAGAACATTGGATTGAATATGGAAAAGTAAAAGTGAATACTCAATGTAATGAGGTATTCCGCAATGAAAAGGAAATCAGTCTCAGAGAAATGGAATACAGAATCTTATTGCTTATGATGGAAAACCCGAAAAAGGTATTCTCGGTAAAAAATCTTTATGAGAGTTTGTGGGAGGAGCCGTTCTTATATTCATCTGGAAATACTGTTATGGTGCATATCCGAAGATTACGAATGAAAATCGAAGATGATCCACAAAAGCCAAAGATGATTCAAACCGTATGGGGAAAGGGATATCGCCTTGGATAAAATTTGCGGAAATAGTTTGACAGGCAAGATAATTTGCTATCTTATGCAGGGGTTATTAGCAGGTTTATTAGTGTTAAGCGTGACATATTTCGGGGGAAAGGGGTTACTGCAACGCTTTTTCTTTCGTACAGGATATGTTTATGCTGAAGAGACAGAACGTGCAGAAGAACTTCAGGAATATGTCACACAAAATAAGTTGAGTGCATCTGATTATAAAATGTTAAAAAAATGGGGTACAGAACGAAATATTGATGACTTCACGATTTCAAGGGGAAAATGGCTGTTGTTTGATATTTCCTACAACGGAAAAATTATGTATGGCAGCAGAGAAATACCAAATCTGACATGGAGAATGTACCACAGAATTTCATTTAAGGATGGAACGGCAGATGTATATATATATGAAGGAACAGCGGATAAATATTTTAACATATTGATGGTCTTTTCTGTTGTACTTGGAGTCGCGGCGTGTATTGGAATTGTTGTATCTGGAATGTATGAGAATGTAAAATATATACAATGCCTTATGAAAGAGGTAAATATAATCAGCAGAGGAAATTTGCAGGGGAATGTAACTGTTCATGGAACAGATGAAATTGCACAGTTAGCCAGTGGACTGGAACATATGAGACAAACATTGGTGAAAAAAGAGCAGATAGAGTATGACCTGAAGAGTGCACAGGAGAAGCTGGTGTTAGGAATGTCACATGATCTGCGTACTCCTCTGACTGGTTTGATGGCATATCTTGAGATTCTAAAAAAGCAGCAAAAAGAAGGTGCGGTTACTCAGGAATATATAAATAAAGCCTTTGATCGTGTACTTCAGATCAGAGATTTGTCGGAGCAGATGTTTGAATATTTTTTTGTAAATTCACGACACCATATAGAACTGGAACCTGCAGAAGATATTATGTGTGCTTTTGGAGATTATCTTTCTGAACTGTGTGCTTTACTGGAATATGAAGGATTTAAAGTAAATACAGATCGGTTGGAGTGGAGACAGATATCTGTATGTATAAATACAGATTTTATTGGCAGAATTATGAATAATATTATTTCTAATATTGAAAAATATGGAAAACATGAAAATGAGGTATGTATACAGCTTTGTTATGGGAATGAAGAAGTAGGAATCAGTATTCAAAATAGTATTACCAGGTTTGATTCTGAGCATCAAAAAACAGGGATTGGGTTGCAGAATATTTCTATTATGATGGAGCAGATGGATGGGCGAATGGAAGTTAACGCAGACGATTTAACTTATTGTATAGTTTTGTATTTTCCAGAGAAAAAAGAGTATCATAAAATTTCAAAAGTATAGAGAAATCTGTTGGCATAGATGCCTGTTCAGGCAGACAATCATAAACAAGGTATCCGCAGAGTAGAAAATTATTTACACGCCATAGGCATTGGAAAAAACCTATGGCGCTTTTTATGCTCATTTCTGAAGGAGTACCGGAAATAAAACTGGCAAAAGTAAAAATGAAGAGTATTCATGGTACAGCTTCCATTCCTTATTTCTGCTGATATGAAGCAGTCAGAAAGGCAGGAAGACGATGTATCAATTGAAGGTATGAGAATCCTTTTGGCTGAAGACAATGAATTGAACATGGAAATTGCGGAATTCCTTCTGACAAATGCAGGAGCAGAAATTACAAAGGCTTCAAACGGTAAGGAAGCTGTTGAAGCATTTGAAAAATCAGGTGTTGGTGAGATCAATGTAATTCTGATGGATATTATGATGCCAGTTATGGATGGTCTGGAAACCACCAGAGAAATACGCACAATGAACAGAAGTGATGCATCTGCTGTTGTGATTATAGCCATGACAGCAAATGCCTTTGCAGAAGACAAGAGTAAAGCGTTGAAAGCCGGAATGGACGAATATCTTATCAAACCACTGGAGTCAGAAAAACTGATTCGTGCCTTAAGCAGATATAAATACAATTAACAATAACATAACAGTAACATTCTTATTAGTTTGATTCAGCCATAGAAACAGGGTGTGGTGCGGAATGATTATACGCAAATTTATTAAAATAAAAGATGATAAAAGAAATAAAAGGATATATAAAAAAAGAATTGACAATTGTATTCTACAGTTGTAGAATACAATTAAATTCTACAGATGTAGAAAATAAAATTCTAGGAGAATCCACGATGAAGACAAAACTTATGACACTTATGACGGTAGCAACACTTGGGATTTTTTCAGCGGCAACGGTTATGGCAGCAGGAAATAACGATTTCCATACACAGCCGCCGGCTGGATCTGAATGGGAAAAAGCAGATACTGAAGGTACCTATGCAAGCTATACGAACGGAAATGATTATGTAAATATCTATAAATATTCGCTGGAGGATGTCAAAACAGGGATTGCCAAATGCAATGACACATACGATGCCTGCTATCAGACAATTTATTCAGAGGGAAACAGCCTGTACATGGCAGTGGGATATGCAAAAGATGCAGATGACATCAGTGACGTCAGAAAATTTGTAGAATATATTTCTTATCCCGGAAATCCTTCGCTTACCAGACAGGAGAACGAAAACCAGACAGATGATTCTTCTGATGATTCTGATAAGGCAACTACAGATACTGCCAGTCAGAAGTCAGGAGGAGATTCAGATATCCTTACTACCTCCCCAATGACATTAGTTGACAGTGATGGAAATACCATTGAGATTAATTACATTCTTCACAAAGATTATTCTTGTGAATATCGTGGAGATGATGGAATGAACTATACCGATAATGGGGATGAAACTTATACCGACGAAAATGGAAATACCTACTCAGCTCTGAATGATGACACTCATCATCTGGGACATACATTGGAGCAGCATGATCTTCAGGATGCAAACGGTAATACTGTGACGGTTACGGAAACTACAAATGGTGATTATTATTTCCAGGACGAAAATGGTACAGGATTTACGGACAACGGAGACGGGACATGGAGTGATGAAAATGGCAACAGTTATACAGAAATAGACTGATAGTGGTTAGTAGCTGTAGGAATGGCAAGGGTATTTGCAAATTGTGCAAAAGCCCTTGCCATTTCCGTGAACCGTGGTAAAATAGAATTATTCCTACATTTGTAGAAAATATGTAACAGGAGGTGTGAAAAAGTGAAAAAAACTTACCAGAGACTTCCGGAATCAGAGCTGGATATTATGCTCGTTCTTTGGAATAATACTCCGCCGATGACCAGACCGGAGATTGAGAAAGTGATCAATATGAAGAAAAATCTTGCATCAACAACAATTTTGTCATTGCTGACCAGATTGGAGAACAAAAATTTCGTGGAAGTGACGAAACAGGGAAAAATGAATCTGTATACACCCTTGGTTTCGCAGTCAGATTATCAGGCACATGAAAGCCAGAGTGTTCTTGAGAAACTTTATGGGAATTCACTAAAAAAGTTTGTAACTTCACTTTATCATGGAAAGAAAATCAGCTCGGAAGAAGTCCAGGATCTCAGTGAATTTCTTAAGAACCTGGAGGACAGGGAGGAATAGCGAATTATGGAGGTTCTTGTTCTGCACATTCTGAAACTGAACATTATTGCAGCAGTAGTAATTTTACTGGTAAAAGTGCTTGCGACTCTGTTTAAAGGACGTGTATCAGCGAGATGGAAGTACTTTATCTGGCTGTTGATTACGATAAGCCTTTGTGTTCCGGTGCGCCTTCCGGCGAATCTGGCACTGGTGGATTTCAAAGTACTTAGAAGCAGTCAACAGAATACGCAAAACCCGAAGATAACGGATTACGCAGTCAGATCAGAGGAAAGTCAGAAGATAACAGAAACCGTATCATCTGCGAGTAATGACATGAAAAATCTGACAGAAATCCCGGAACAAAAGAGAACTGTCAGGTATGAATCAGATAAATGGATGGGAATTGTGGCTGTGATTTTTGCTGCCGTCTGGCTGAGCGTAGCGGTACTTAAACTGACAGGAGAATTGCTGGCATATTATTTTTCTATAAGGAATCTGGAACGGATGAGTCTGCAGGTAAGTGATACAGTGAGTATTCAGATGTACCGTGCAGCATGTCAAAAGAAGCACGTACGCAGAAGACCGGAGCTCAGGCAAAACGCAGGTCTTACCACACCGCTTCTTGCGGGACTTTTTCATACAAAATTGTATCTACCAGCAGCCGGGTATTCAGCAGAAGAAAGAAAACTTATCTTTTACCATGAACTTACACATTATTGTCATCGGGATCTCTGGTATAAGATGCTCCTTCGAATCTGTGCATCGATATACTGGTTCAATCCCTTTCTTCTTATCATGCTGAAAGAAGCGGATAAGGATATTGAGAATCTGTGTGATACAGCAGTTGTTCGCAGAGTTAATAAAAAGGAACATAAATTATATCGACAGCTGCTTCTCAGGACAGTGGCCATGGAAAATCAGATTCCATATGTGACAGCAAGTCTTAATGACAGCGAAATGGTGTTTAAAGATCGGATTCTGTATATGGTGAACATTCGGAAGCTTCGCAGAGGAATTATTCCAGGAATTCTTGTGACACTGCTGCTTGCAGGCGGTAATCTGGTATTTAATGTTTCTGCAGGGACAGATAAAGTTTCAGTAGAGACGGAGAAGTCTGGTATTGAAAAAAATGCAGATACAGAGAAAAATAATGTACCGGATTACGCACCGTTTTCTGAAATGGTAACTATGCAGAAAGCTGCTGAAACACAGGACGAAGGAGGAGTGACAGAGACTGCAGATACAGAGGATTCTGTAGATGAAGAGGAAAAAGCGGATGCGGAAACAAATGATGAACCTGCCATGGAAAACAGCGGACAGGTAAGTGAAACGACCGATGATGGAATTACCTCTGACAACAACGAGTCTGTTTCATCTTATGAAAATCTGCCAGCAGGCGTACCATATACCAGTGGATTCACTACTACTTTCGGTGTAGCATCAATTGTAGCACCGGGTGGAGGAGATGAAGAATCCAGAGTTCTTTACGATAACGGAGATGGGACCTATTCTGATGATTATGGGAGCCGATACAGTTATCAGGGAGATGGAAACTGGGCAGATGCCAATGGCAATTCATATCGTACCTGGAATGACGAAGATTATTATTCCGGAAACCAACTGGAACAGCATGAACTCCAGGGCAGTAACGGTACCGTTACTGTAAAAGAAACAACAAACGGAGATTATTACTATTGTGACGCAGATGGGGTCGGATACACAGACAATGGTGACGGCACCTGGACGGATGAGAATGGGAACATCTATACAGAATAAAAGAAAGCGTTTTTCGAAACCAAAAGGAATCGAAAAACGCTTTTTTCATATATGACATATAAAAAATGGGATCATAAACGATGACACATTATTGGCGAATATCTACCAGTCCCTTTTTCAGTATATATTCAGAGAACTCATACGAAGCTCCGTCCCCAGTCACATTCAGATACAGATTTTTGAGGTCGCTTTCATTTACGATCCAGGCCATGTTCAGCTGTACACTTTCGCCTGGTTTTATAGAGGAAATGTAGTTTCTACCATTGCCATAATTTTCAGAGACACTATAATATACCATTTCTCCAGTCTTTGCCACGCCGTCCCAGCTAATGTAGTCATAGCCATCGCCGGCCTGTTCTGTTGGAATGTAAAGCTGTACTTTTCCATTTCCCTTAGTCAGGGTCAGTAAAGCACCAAGATAAAGCATATGGTCGATTTCCTCATTTGAATGATTGGTATAGGTAACTGTAACATAGACCAGTTTCTGATTCACTTCCTCTGACTTCACAATTTCATCCAGGGAATCGATTCCGTCGCCAGATTTCACATAATTCAATGTGTTTGTAGATAGCTTTCCATCAGCATCAATGGCTTCCGCCCATTCTTGTGGTATTTTGTCCGGATCGAGAAGCTGAAGATCATCAGAAATTTGAACAGAATCTACCTTTGCAGAAATCGTTTTTTCCAGATATTCACCATTTGTGTTTTCACCAATCACATCCAGATCAAAGGTGTCACCAATTTGGTAAATAGGCAGTTTTTTCTCATTTACAGAAGTACTTATTTCATCATTATCAGCTTCTGTCTTTTCAGATATCATCTCTCCGCTCCATGTAGGCAATCCGGCGGTCTTTACCATAGTCGTGTTTCCCTCAATCACCAGATTCTCTGCAACTTTTATGGCTTCATCCTTTGGCACATCATCTCCGATGTAGATCATAAGCACACGATATAAATCCGGGCAGACAAGATAAATTCTCTGGTTAAGAGCCCCGCTTTCGGTAATGCTATTATATTTGAGATATATCCCCTGGTATTTCCCAAATGTACGCTCTTCACTATCAATAACATTCTGATCCTGTACTACCTGTCCCAGATCATTTTTATCCAACAGGACAAATGAAAAACTGAACCCGCCAGTCATGTCATGCTCAGGATATTGGAGATGGTACTCGTCAATCCAGCTCATGCCCTCCGGAACATATTTAGCAGACAGATCCACCTCTGGAACCTCATCTGGAAGCTCGGTTTTCTTTACTGCATCACCAGCATCAATTTTGACTGAAACACCATAAGAACCCTGTTTTTCCAAAAACCAGTGATACAGATTTACTCCTGCATATACTGCCGTGGAAACTGCCAGTGCACACGCAGCTGCCACTGCGGCAACTTTCGGAGCTGTCCATCGTTTTCTTCTTCGCAGATTCGACACTTTATTATCCGCCAGCTGCTTTGCCACCTCGTTTTGAATCATATTATGGATAAAATCCGGTGTTTCGGGAATATCGTTTTTCATATCTTCTAATCTCATATTGACACCTCCTGTAATTCCTGCCTTAATTTTCCACTTTTCCCCTCCAATAACGTCGTTTCTTATTCTGTTTCTATGTTCCTGTTTCCTGCATTTTCTGTAACATGTGAACAGGAACTATTCTTCTACTTTCATACCATATTTTTGT
>NZ_JACOQG010000015.1:0-69527 GCF_014297245.1 Blautia difficilis
CCCCCCCCCCCCCCCCCCCCCCCCCCCCCCCCCCCCCCCCCCCCCCCCCCCCCCCCCCCCCCCCCCCCCCCCCCCCCCCCCCTTTTACCATATTTTTCAATAATAATGTTGTAAATGTGATAGGTGTAAAATTTACAGATTTAACTGATGAACAACAATCTATTATTGAAAAATATGGTATAGAAGTAGTTTTGCCATCTGATGATGTAAAGAAAGATATAAAATCTGCTACAATTGATACGAGTTTTTTAGGCGAACGTCCATTAAGCGTAGAATGGATTAATATGCCTATTTTGAAATTTGCAGATGGAAAAGAAGCACAAGCAGAAGAAGATGGGTATAGTTTCAAAGTTGAAGTAGTTGACGGTACTGGTGAAGTTGTAGACAATGGAGCTAAGGGAAACTCAAGTAATCCAAGTAATTGGCCATCTTACTATGAAAAAGCTAAAAAGGCTTGTAACATTATTATGAACTATTGCCAAAATAAAAATGCCTTTGGATCTAAAGAATCCCCATCCTATGAAAATACAGATATTTGGGCCATTTTTACAGCAGCTAGATGCGGCTATATTCCATATGGAGATACAAATTATTTTGACAAATGGTTTGCAAATACCAAAGAGTATTTGCAGTTACTTAAAAATCAGGGAACTGATGTTTCTCAATGGAAGACAACAGAACTTTCGAAATTAATTTTAGCTATTGAAGCTATTGGATATGATCCAAGGGACATTTCGTCTGTAGACCTTCTTTCGGCAGTTGGATCAAGAAAAAGCACAGAACTTACTTACACAACTGTATATGCTATTAATGCAATAAAAGCAGGTGGGTATACCGCTGACACTTTTAAAGATACAGAACTTAACCAATGGGCACATGATACAGCAAAAGCTTTGTCAAATGCCGAAGACAAAATTTTTGCAAATGCCGACAATACCATAGGATGGCAGCCACTTATTTTCTGGTACAAAAAGCCTGGTTACGATGATGTAACAGAAGCTGTAGACAAGGCATTACATAAGCTTCCAGCAATTGCACAACGTTCAACAGGTTCATTCTGTACACCAGGATTTGAAACAGGATGTATGTCTTATGGAAACAACGCATGGAATGATGCACAGGCAATGCTTTTTGCAGGAACATTTGGTGTAAATGTTTTAGATTCTTCCAGTGGATATACTAAGAATGGAAACAATATTCTTGATGCATTCTTTGATTTGGTAGATGTAGACGGAGTTCTGGATGGAAGTATTCATGGATTTACAAACTATGATGTACCACAGATTGCCCGTGGTTTGGATGCATTTATCAGACAATACGAAAATACCGCAAGCTTCTGGGAGTTTACAGACGTAAAAGTCCCAACCAAGTCCGTCAACGACATGATTCTTGCCCTTAACGATAACAGTACAAAAGAAGAAATTGAAGCAGCAAGAAACGCTTACAATGCATTAGACGAAAAACACAAAGCAATCTTTAACAAAGACACACTGAGAAAGCTTCTTGCAGCAGAGAACGGTAAAGGTGATTCTATTACAAAAGTAATCGCAGCTATTGATGCTCTGCCGGCAGCAGATAAGCTGACATTGGAGGATAAGGATGCTGTAGTAAAGGCAAGAAATCTTTACGATGCACTTGATGATGAAGCAAAATCTGTAATCTCCAATTATTCTAAGCTGACAGAAGCAGAAGCCAGGATAAAAGAACTGGAGAAGGGGCAGACACAGAAAGAAAAGGATAAAGCAGCTGCTGAGAAGGTGGTTGCGGCAATTAATGCACTTCCTTCTTCAGATGCATTAACCCTTGATCCGTATGTTCTGCAGCTTCTTGACCGCGTACAGGCAGAGTACAATGCTCTTACGGATGCGCAGAAGGCTCTGGTTACGAATTACAGTACGTTACAGTATCTGAGAAATCTGATCCCTGATCTGAAGGCTGCGGCTGCAGTTGTTGATAAGATCAAGGCGATCGGTGAGGTTACTTCCGATAATTATCTGAAGAAACAGGCTCTTGTAGTGGAAGCCAGAACGGCTTATGATGCCCTGACAGCAGATCAGAAGAAGCGTGTGACAAACTATGCAGAGCTTGAAAAAGCAGAACTGTTTATCAGCAGACAGAGTACAGATGAGAAGGTTGCTTATGTGATCTCCTTTATCGATGAACTGAATATCACTACTTCATCTTCAGGCGCTCTTTCTGACGGACCTCTGAGACTGACAGAGAAGAATAACAATGTTCCGACAGAGAAGATCTGGAATGACTGGAAGGCTTATGTGGTAAATGCAAGAGCATTGTATGATACGCTTGATGACCAGCAGAAAGCCCAGGTTACAAATACAGCTTCTCTGGAGAAAGCAGAAGGTTATATTTACCAGCTGAAAGCCGATGCACTCAAGGCAATGCTTAAAGCACTCCCGGATGCGCAGACAGTACGTGGATATGAGGCACCTCAGCCGACTACAGTTCCATCAGCACAGGAGGCAGCTTCTGTTGAAGAGGAACAGGCGGTACCGGCACAGTCTGAGGGATCTGATTTCTCAGATGGAAGTGCGGACGCATTCAGCAGTGATGCAGTTGATGAGCAGGCAGCTGAGACAGTGGATATCCCTCAGGCAGAAGCAGCAGAAGCTGAAGATACTGAAGATGTCCAGACAGATGTTGATTTCTCCTCTGATGAGGAAGTTCCGGCAGCAGGTGATACCTCTAAGCGTGAACTTACAGAAGCAGAGCTGAAACAGATCGCAGAAGCCAAGAATGCTTATGACAGATTAACAGAAACAGAAGAGAAGAAATTCAGAAGCGAGAACACCGCACTGGTTGAGAATATGGAGAAGCTTCTTGCCATGGCACTGACTTATGAGAAAGGCCAGAGTGCATATCAGCAGTTCTTCGCAGATGAAGCAGCACAGATTTATGCAACAGTAAAAGATCACCCGGTAGACAGAGATTCCTACGCAGATGTTAAGGCTTTCCTTGACCGTTATGCTAAGGATTATCAGGGACAGGAAGATGCCATGGCAGGCCTGAAAGTCAAAGTCGGCAGTCAGGAGATGACTTTTGCAGAGGTTATCGCAGCACTGACGGCACAGGCTGACAAGGCAGGTAAGGACATTTCAGATGCACAGCAGGCAGATGAGTGGATCAGCAATCTTCCGACTGCCGTTACCAAAGAGAACATTGCAAATGTAGAAGCAGAGCTTGCAGCACTTCAGAAGCTGATTGACGGCATGAGTGTGGAAGGCAAGTCCTACATGTGGAATGCGAAGCAGTTAGAGCTGATCAAGACGATCGTGGCAGATTACCACATTGAACTTGCGGGTAAACAGGGTGCATTTAAGGCAGATATGCCTGCAGATCTTCAGACAAAGGCAATCAACTATAAGACTGTCCAGATCAGCTGGAGCAGCGTGGATAACGCAGACGGATACATGGTATACCGCAGAACTGCAGACAGCGGATGGAAGAAGATCGCATCCCGGGTAACAGACATTTCCTATAAGGATCAGAAAGCAGTTACAGGAACAACCTATTATTATACTGTTAAGGCGTACTCTTACGCATGGGGCGAGATGACTGTAAGCAGCTATGACAAAGATGGTGTTGCAGGAAAAGCCAGACTTGGCAAAGTAAAGATTGCTACGGCAAATTCTGAAAGCTACAGTACGATCCGCGTAACATGGAATAAGGTTTCCGGTGCAAATGGATACAGAGTATACCGTTCTACTTCAAAGGATGGCAAATATGCAGCCATTGGTTCTACTGCAAAGAACAGCGCAGTTACTTTCCTTGATAAGAAAGCAGTTACCGGTAAGACTTATTATTACAAAGTACGTGCTTACCGCAATGTAAGCGGAAAGAAAGTATACGGAAGCTATTCAGCAACAGAGAAAGCAAAGGCAGTACTTTCTGCTCCGACCCTGTCCGCAGGCTCAACTTCAAAGACAGCAGTGCTTGAATGGAGTAAGGTAAAGGGTGCCGATGGCTATCAGGTATATGCCAGCGATTCCCAAAATGGTACCTATACCCGCATAAAGATCACCAAAGGTACAGGTGCGACAGACGAGAGCCTCCTCACCGGAAAGACCCGTTACTATAAAGTACGTGCTTACAGAAAAGTAAACGGAAAAGCAGTTTATGGCTCTTTCTCAAAGATTAAAAAAGTAACTGTTAAATAATAAAATCAGTATGCAGTGTGTTATCAACACACTGCATACCCCAAAAGAAGATAAGAGAATGAAAAAAGCATTTATAATTATAATTTTATGTATGATTTTGCAAATTTTTACAGTTACTGTATATGCAAATGATAGCAATGTAAATATTGTAAGCGCTGATAATTATGAATCGCGGGAATTTAATCAATGGAAGCGCGCTAAGTATAATTTTTCATTTAATGTATCTACCGAAAAGAAAACTATAAAGGCATTATGTAGTGCTGTGTTAACTGCAACTGGAACAGCAATTACAGCTATGTATGGTTCAAAATTGCGCGTGATTATATCAATATATTCAGATTCAGCAAGAACAAAATTAGTTTCTGAATATAAAATGTCTACAGATTCCTATCCTGTATAATTTATATATATGAATAAAATAAAAATATTTTTGCTGACTATTTCATTAATGTTTTTGGCGAGCCTGGCAGCTATATTTATATCAAGAGAATTTATATTCCACAATAAAATTTCAGATTTGAGCTGCCTGTTAAACATATGGAAAGATACTTATGGATGGAATTTTCTGATAAATGTAATAATCGCTCTGATAATTGCTGCAAAATTTGGAAAGAATGATACAAAAAAATAAGGCAGATGTCCTTTCTACCTGCTATATGACAGGGGGAGAGTCATCTGTCATTTTGTAATTTCAGGAATTGCGGGTGCTATTTTACCCGGATGTAATTTTTTAGATTAAAAACGCGGAGGAAACAAATGAATAAACAATGGATGGCACTGCTTCTCAGTACAGGAATTGCTGTGACCGCATGTCCTGTACCCGCAGCCCAGATGCCACCGGCTGAGCAGATACACGGGGAGGCAGAAGAAACTTCTGTCCCTGTACAGCATGATGATTCTGACGACAGAGAAACTGCGAATGAATTCCAGTCTGACACCGAACCATCTCAGTCAGAGACAGACGATGGCGCGGCCGGAAATGAAGAAGAAAATAATGAAGCCGGTGAAGAAAAGCTGGATATACCAGCCATGATTTCCTGTATTCAGGAAGCAGCGGCGCTCGAAGAAATTGATCTGTCCTCAGAAACGGTCTCGAAGTTCTTTCTTGCCAGTGACACCTATGACAGTCTGACAGAAGAGGAGCAGGCAGAAATTGATGCCGGAGTCAAAGAGGCTCTTGAAACTGTCCGAAACCGTATTGCGGCACTGATTTCTTCTGACAGTGGAGTGACCGCCACGGGAAATCCCTGGTATGTGCAGACCCATGTGCAGGAGAACCCGGATCAGGAACAGACTATACAGGAGCTCTCCGAAGCATATCCGGGGACTCTTCCACAGCTTCTTTATGATATAAATATTTCCTATACGGATATCCGTACGGGAGAAAGCTATCAGCCAATGACGATGATCTCTCTGACCTTTCCTGTTCCGGATGGCTATGAGAGTCTGACGAAGCCGAGGATCCTTAGAAGTACCGGGGATTCGTTTATGGAACTGACTCCTCAGACGACAGAAGATAACTGTTTCTATCTGGATAGTGCCAGAACTTTAAACCATCTGATCATTGCTGACTTTCCCGCAGGACTTCAGGGAATCTCTCTTAACAGTAAATCCGTTAAGATCAACCGGGGGCAGAAATACACCCTGAAGGTGGTCCCGGTACCGGAATCGGTTACGGAAGAGTATACAGTGACATGGAAAAGCAGTGACACTTCTGTTGCGAAAGTAAGCAAAAAGGGAGTTGTCACAGCAGTAAAGAATGGCAAAGCTACGATTACCGCTTCTGTAACACAACACCCGGAAATGACGGCCTCCTGTAAGGTAACGGTCATGCAGGGAGCAAATGCCCTGAAGAAATCGGTCAGTCAGGTTATGGCAGAGACCAGCGCCTATATGCGTGCAACAGATACCAATCCTTCTGTTGGCAGCGAATGGTATGTGCTTGGACTGGCGAGAGGCGGTTTAAGCCTGAAGGAGAAATATTTTTCTACCTATTATAATCACACGGCAAATTATATCGAGGAAAAGAAGGGAATCCTTACCAATACTTCCAAATATACAGAGTATTCCAAGAGAATCCTGGTCCTGACCTCAGAGGGGAAGGATGCCCGCAATGTGGGTGGTTACAATCTATTTCAATATATCTCTGATTTCAGCCTTGTGAAGGAACAGGGATTAAACGGTCCGATCTGGGCACTCCTTGCCCTTAACTGCCACCCGGAATATTCTTTCCCGGAGAACCCGTCTGCGAAGGAGCAGAATTCGGAATCTGCGCTGGTGAATTTCCTGCTGCAGAGTGAACTCCCGGGTGGCGGATGGACGCTGATGGGAAGTAATGCGGATTCTGATATTACCGGCATGACACTGCAGGCGCTGGCACCGTATTATCATAAATCAGGTTATGAGAATGTGACTGCTGCCATTGACAGAGGGCTGAATAAATTGTCGGAAATGCAGAATGACAGCGGCGGATATTCCACGATGGGTGTGGAGACAGAGGAGTCCTGTGCGCAGATCATCACGGCTTTATGCAGCCTTGGGATTGACCCGGAGACAGATTCGCGTTTCATCAAGGGCGGTCACTGGACAATAGAGAATCTTCTTTCCTATCATATCGATGGAAGTGGATTTATGCATGTAAAGGCAGGTGCCGGAAATAACGGAGGTGCGGCAGCAGGTACTCTGGACGGGA
This sequence comes from Blautia difficilis, assembly GCF_014297245.1. Taxonomy (NCBI): domain Bacteria; kingdom Bacillati; phylum Bacillota; class Clostridia; order Lachnospirales; family Lachnospiraceae; genus Blautia; species Blautia difficilis. The sequence goes on from NZ_JACOQG010000015.1 coordinate 6,868, forward strand.
TGGCTACAGAGCAGGGATATTATGCACTGGTTGCCTACCAGCGCCTGAAGGATGGCAAGACGAGCCTTTATGATATGTCAGATGTGAGTATCAAAAAAGGTGGCAAGGGAGATGGTTCCGGTACCGGTCTGAAAGAACCCACGCCGATTCCTACCCCGACGCCGGTTCCTGCCACAACACCGTCAGGCGGCAATACGAAAACGCCGGGTGGATCTGGGAAATCTCTGGGTGGTAAGTCTTCCGGCAGCAAAAGCTCCACGGGTTCCGAAAGCTCAGGAAAGGATAGTGGCTCTGGTTCAAAGGATTCTAAAAACAGTAAATCAAAGAACAGTAAGTCATCAAAGGATAAGAATTCCGGCGGCTGGGATTTCGAAGCAGAGCCTTATACAGAGTCGGAAGAGACTTCACAGATGGATACCGGTGAGGATGGATATCAGGAAACTGCCGGGGAGAGTGGAACCGGAAGTCTGACCTCAAAGAAGAAAGAATATGGTATGATCTTTGGTTTTGCGGCAGGCGGTGCTCTGGCGGGAGGACTGGCAGGCAGCGGCATTAAGGCCGGAGTGAGGGCTCTTATTAAGAAGCGGAGGAAGAAGAAATGAGGATAAAGAAAAAGGGACTTGCCCTGTGGCTTGCACTGTTTCTGGGGATAAGTTCGCTCTCAGGTTGTGGCGGCGGGGATGACGGCATGACACAGCTTTCCGAAAAAGGAGCTGAGATCTTAAACAGCACGGAGGAAGATTCTGATACAGATGTGGAACCTTTGAAGCAGAAAACAAAGCTTCCTGAGGACGGAATCATCACCCAGGCACAGATGGAAACGATCGCCGGAAAGGACGAAAAGTATTATTTTACCGGAAAAACGGACAGCGGGATCAGTTATAAATGGACTTACAATGGAAGCCAGATTCAGAATCCGGTGGAGCAAAAACTTCTGGTACAGTGCAGTGAAGATGGAACAGAAGAGGTAAAGAAGCTTGCCAATGATGCGCCTTATGCGTTGAAAGTCACACTGGAGAAGATGAATCTGGCAGCGCCTGCGAAGCTGACCCTAAATCTGAAAGAAAAATGGGACGCGGATAAGGTTCTTTACTGTCTGGAAGAAGATGGAAAGCTTTATCAGCTTGATACTGCAAAGATTACTACCAGAGAAACCGGAAAGAAAAAAACAGAGCGCACAACACTTACCTTTAACGTGACTAAGACAGGAGGAGATTTCTATCTGATCGGCGGTTCTACCACAGGTGAATCTACGGATGAATCCGATGACAAATCCAAGGGCACTGCTGATAATAAGGATACACAAAACGGTGAAAATTCCACTGGAAGTTCTGGCGGTCAGTCCAGCACAGATGGAAATACCAGTTCCGGACAGACAGACTCTTCCGGCGATGGAACAGGCAATACAGACACTTCCGGTGGCGATGACAGCTCAGATACAGCCATGACCTGTACTTTCTCTATCGAGTGTTCTACGATCCTGAATAACTGGGATGATCTGAAAGAGTCCAAGGCAGAATTTGTGCCTGCGGACGGCTGGATCCTGTATCCTTCGGAGGTGGAGTTCTATGAGGGGGAGACGGTATTTGATGTGCTGAAGCGTGTATGTAATCAGGCCGGTATTCAGATGGAGTCGGAGTGGACACCTATGTATAACAGTTATTATGTATCCGGTATCAATAACCTGTATGAGTTTGACTGTGGCAAGGATTCCGGATGGATGTACTGTGTCAACGGCTGGTATCCGAATTATGGCTGCTCGAAATATACGCTGGAGGACGGCGATACGGTAGAATGGCGTTATACCTGCAATCTTGGCAGGGATGTGGGGGATCAGTATTATGACTGATGCTTTTTCCAGGTGCCATCCTGTTTTAAATTTCTTTTATTTTGCCGTGGTGCTGGGGTTTACCATGTTTATCCAGCACCCGGTTTACCTGGCAGTCTCTTTTGTGGCTGCCACAGCTTACTCCATGTGGCTTAACGGAGTAAAGAAGGTTCTGAAGATCAATTTTCTTCTGACGCTACCGAGTCTCCTTATCGTGGCACTCTTAAACCCGATGTTTAACCATTACGGAGTCACACCGCTTCTTTATATAGAAAGCAGCGGAAACTGGGTTACGCTGGAGGCAATGGTATATGGAATCGTTCTGGGATGTGTACTTTTTATTATGATTTTGTGGTTCTCCTGCTATAACCAGATCATGACAAGTGATAAATTTATCTATCTTTTTGGCAGGATTATCCCTGCGATGTCTCTGATGCTGTCTATGGCGCTTCGGTTTGTGCCTCACTTTATGGCCCAGCTGAAGGTGATCCGCAATGGACAGAAATGCGTGGGGATGGATGTGAGCAATGGCAAATGGTTTAAGAAGATCCGTTATGCGTTAAATATGGTGTCCATTCTTGTCACATGGGCACTGGAAAATGCGATTGAGACGGCTGATTCCATGAAAAGCCGCGGCTATGGGTTAAGAGGACGTACGGCTTTTTCTATTTACCGTTTCAACAGAAGGGATAAACTACTGGGAACTATGCTTGTCGGGCTTTGTGTGATTTTCGGATATGGATGCTGCCGGGGAGCTGCTTTTGCACAGTACAATCCCAGAATCCTGCTTGCCGGTTTTACTGTTTTCGGAAGGGTTCCGAAGCAGTCGTGCAGTCCGCTGCTGGCTGCTGTCACATTTGTCAGCTTTGGCGTGTTCTGTTTTCTGCCGCTGATTCTGGATCTGTGTGAGGAATCTGCCATGAAGAAAAGCAGAAGCCATATGCGGGGAGAGATGGCAGTGACCTACAGAAAGATTTATGAAGATATGGAAGGAGAAGCGAGATGAAGATAATAGAAGTGAAAGATTTTTCCTTCTGTTATGCGAATGGCAGCAGGGAGTCACTGTCTCATGTGTCACTGGATGTGGAGGAAGGTACGTTTAATGTGCTGTGCGGTAAGAGTGGCTGTGGCAAGAGTACGCTGCTTCGCCAGCTGAAGTCGGATCTGGCTCCTTTTGGCAGCAGTTCCGGGAAAATCTGTTATTATGGGCGGGATTTAAAGGAAGTCGGCCACCGGCAGCAGAGCCAGGAAATCGGCTATGTACTGCAAAATCCTGAAAATCAGATCGTGACAGATAAGGTGTGGCATGAGCTTGCGTTCGGTCTGGAAAGTCTGGGATATGATACGCCTACGATCCGTCTGAGAGTGGCAGAGATGGCGAGCTATTTCGGGATTCATCAGTGGTTTTATAAGAATGTCTCGGAACTGTCCGGAGGGCAGAAGCAGCTTTTAAACCTGGCGGCGATCATGGCTATGCACCCGAAACTTCTGATTCTGGATGAACCGACTTCTCAGCTTGATCCGATCGCGGCTTCTGATTTTCTGGAAACGGTGAGAAAGATTAACCGGGATATCGGCACTACCATAATTCTGACGGAGCACCGGCTGCAAGATGTCATCCCATGGGCGGACAGGGTATATGTGATGGATAAGGGCAGTCTGCTCACGCAGGGGGCACCACGGGAAATCGGTGAGTTTCTGAAGAGGGAACATCATGGAATGTTTCTGTCCATGCCGGTTCCCATGCAGGTTTATGCAGAGGTAGAAAATGATCTGCCATGTCCGCTGACTGTAAGAGAGGGAAGGAACTGGATCACACAGGTGATGGCAGCAGCTTCTGATACAGTTTCTGTTTGTGAAGAAAGTTATTTTTGTAAAAATAAACAAAAACTGCAAAAAAAGCTGAATACAGTCAGAGATAAACTGCTGCCTGGTTCCAAAAGCTCTATGCCACCGGCTATTGAGGTAAAGGATGTGTGGTTTCGTTATGAAAAAGACGGAAAGGATGTTGTGCAGGATCTGAACCTGGAAGTAAAGCAGGGAGAATTTTATGCGCTTGTCGGTGGAAACGGAACGGGGAAAAGTACGACTTTATCGCTGATCAGTCGTGTCCGTGCTCCCTACAGAGGCAAGATTCTCCTGAATGGGATTGATATCCGCAGGTATACGGATACCCAGCTTTACAGAGGGTATCTGGGTGTGCTGCCACAGAATCCCCAGAGCATGTTTATCAAGAAGACAGTCCGGGAGGATCTGTATTCTATCATCGGTGGGGCAAAGGAGAAGAAATCTTCCGAATACACTGCCAATATGAGGAAGGCAGAGGCAATCGAGGGAATCGTAAGTCTGACCAGACTGGAAGGACTGCTTGACCGTCATCCGTATGATTTAAGCGGTGGAGAACAGCAGCGTCTTGCACTGGCTAAGGTTCTGCTGTTGCAGCCGAGGCTTCTTCTGATGGATGAACCAACGAAGGGGCTGGATGCAGAATATAAACAGGAACTGGGAGACATTTTAAAGAAGCTCAAAGCTCACGGGATCACTATCTTTATGATCTCGCATGATGTGGAGTTTGTCGCAGAATATGCAGACAGGGTCGGCCTGTTCTTTCAGGGAAATGTGGTGACGTGTAAGAGTGCAAGGGATTTCTTTGCGGGAAACAGCTTTTATACGACTGCTGCCAATCGCATGGCAAGGCATTATTTTCCTGATGCTGTTACCGGAAAGGAGGTGGCTGCGTGCTTGAAGGCAAGGCTTTAGACCAGTTTATGGACCGTTTCTTCGGGGATTCCTGTGCACAGAGCCTGCCCGGGGAAGAGGAATCCGGACAGGAATTAGAGGAATATGAACTGAAAGAGGATGGAATCATTATCCAGCCGATCCATAAAGGAAAGATTGAGAAGCGTACCTGGATTGGTCTGATCATGTTTCTGGCTTTTGTTCCGCTGGTGCTTTTTATCCTGGTTCATAAGTTTCATGGTAAGCATGATGTAGTGATCAGTCTTTTAATACTTGCCTATGCCACGATCCCGTTCTTTATGGTATTTGAGGGCCGGCATCCACAGGCAAGAGAGATTATGGTCATTGCCGTAATGGCGGCTCTTGGGGTCGCAGGCAGGAGTGCTTTCTTTATGATCGGAAGCTTTAAGCCGATTGCGGCCATCGTGATCATTACCGGGGTTTCCTTAGGTGGTGAGGCGGGGTTTCTGTGTGCCTGTTTGATCATGATGATCTCAAATATGTTTTTCGGGCAGGGACCGTGGACACCCTGGCAGATGTTTTCCTATGGAATGATCGGATATCTGGCAGGAATCCTTTTTCAGAAAGGGATTCTCAAAGCCAGGAAGGTGGATCTGTGTATTTACGGATTCTTAAGTGTATTTCTGATCTTCGGCGGGATCATGAACCCGGCATCTATCCTGATGGCATATGGACACATCACAAAGAAGAGCCTGATCGCATTTTATATCTCAGGTGCGCCGGTAGATCTGGTGCAGGCAACTTCTACAGTGATTTTCCTGTGGATCCTAAGCAGGCCACTGCTGGAGAAACTGGAAAGAGTAAAAAGAAAATACGGGCTGCTGCAGCGGCCCGAAAATAAGGAGGAAAATGAATATGGCAAAGAATAAGCTATGGCAGGCCATTAAGGGGCTGACTCTTGCAGCCGGAATGGCAGTGGGGATTTTTGCGCTGGGACAGACCGATGTTCTGGCAGATACCCTGACGCTGACTGTGGAAAAGAACACGATTGGCCAGGGTATGATCCTGGATCCTGTACAGGTGGAATTTACGAAAGGAGAAACCTGTGCAGATGTTCTGCTCCGCGGGTTAAGTGAGAACGGGATTACGCCGCTTTATGACACAAATACAAGTTATGGTTTCTACTTAAGGGGAATTGCCAACTGTGACAGTGGAAGCCTGAATCCACCGGCATGTATCCAGAAGGTTCTCTCCGAGACTTCTACCTGGACCGGTGATGCCTATAAGCTTACTGGTAACAAATATGCACCGGATCTGACAGAATTTTCCTATTGTTCCGCTTCCGGATGGACATATACCCTTGATAATGTATTTATGGGTGTCGGAATGGGTGCGAGCCATCCGTCAGACGGAAGTGTCCTGCGTGTTATGTTTGCCCTTTGCGGCGGTACGGACATTACAGGATGTGATCCGTATAATAATAACAGGCAGATTTTTGAGGCGGCAGATAAGAGCGAGCTTATCCGCATGATGGGAAAGGCAAATGCAGAGCGTTCCAGATGGTCCCAGGTCAGCGGATTCTCCGGCGCATATGCCGAAGCGGACAGTGCGCTGACTACGCTGGATGCGTCCGCAAACAGAGTTTATGAAGCGGTTCAGCTGCTTAAAAGTATTGAGTCAAAGCTTCCGGCAGCACCGAAGCTGATCAGCTTGAATGCTTCTGATCTGACTCTTACAAAGGGAGATAGCTATACACTGACTTATACGATTGTTCCGTCTGATGCGGTGGGAACTGTAAGCTGGACTTCTTCCAACAGTTCTGTTGCAAGCGTAAACAGTGGTGTGGTAACAGCAGTGGGAGAAGGTTCGGCGGTAATTACTGCGAGAGTTTCCGGAAGTGTCTATGCGACCTGCAATATTTCCGTTTCTTCCAGACTGGTCAGTGTGACAGGAGTGAGTATTTCTCCGTCCAGCCTGAATCTCTCAACCAAAAGTGGTTCCAGGACACTGGATTACATGATCACGCCGAATGGAGCAAAACCGTCCTCTTTGTACTGGGAATCTTCCAACTCTTCTGTAGTAACCGTAGATGGCTCCGGCAAGGTAACTCCTGTGGGTGCCGGTTCTGCAGATATTACACTGACTACGGACAATGGAACGAAAGGCACCTGCCACGTGACTGTTACAGCACCGGCACAGAGCATTGCTTTGAGTGACAAAACGCTGACTCTGGCAATTGATCAGGGAACCTATACCCTGACCTGGACGTTCAGTCCGAAGGGAAGCGGCGGGGAACTGGTATGGACCTCTGATAATGCAGGCGTTGCCAAAGTAGACCAGAAGGGTGTTATCACACCTGTTTCTGTAGGAGAAACCGATATCCGTGTAAAAACCGATCAGAATGTAACCGCAGTATGCCATGTAGTTGTAAAGGGTACTGCGAAAGATCTCTTTGCAGCAGGAATGCCAGAGATCACAACCTGCAAGGCGGCAGGAAATACAGTTCTTCTTACATGGAATAAATATGAAAATGCAGATTCTTACATTATTTTAAGACGTAAGATGGGTGAAAGTAAATTCGCAAAGATTGCTACGGTCAAAGACCTCTCCTATACAGATACAGCGGTTTCTCCGTCAACTCCTTATTATTACAGTGTACAGGCTGTTTCCACCAAATGGGGCGGCGCCATTAAAAGCAGTTATGACAAAAACTTCTCTGTAACAATCAATGGAATTGCACCGACACCAACTCCGGCACAGACAGTAAAACCGAAAACCCCGGCTGTCACAGTAACTGCCGGTAAGAAACAGGCTACACTGAAATGGAAAAAGGTAAGCGGTGCCAAAGGGTATGTAGTATACCGTGCCACATCCAGATCCGGTAAATATAAGGCAGTATCAACGATTAAAAAGGGAAGCACTGTTTCTTATATAAATAAGAAGCTTACGTCTAAGAAAACATACTATTACAAGGTGCGGGCATATCGTACCGAAAACGGTAAAAGAATATACAGCAGCTATTCTAAAGCAAAGAGCGCTAAGATCAAATAATATAAATTCACACAAGTCCAGTGTGTTAGAAAGCATATTGCTGTGAACAGAAACGATGTTAGAGCGTGTTTGAAAAATTAAAAATATAGGATTGTGCTATTTAAGAAAATATGTTATATAATACAATATATAGAGAGTTAATTCTCTATTCGCATGATGAGATGAGTGACGGTTCTGACTCATCGGTAAAATAAATATAACCGAGAGATGAGATGAGTGACGGTTCTGACTCATCGGTAAAATAAAATATGACCGAGCGAAGAGCATAACGAGAGGGAGTTCATTTTCCCTCTCGTTTATATGTATATAAGGAGAATAAAATTGGAAATTGACTATGCTGTTTATAGCCTTTCAGATAGATTTTACGAGAAATATCCGAATCCGCCATATAAAGAACTTTTAAAGAAAAAGGAAAGAGGATATGCTTGTTTACTTATTCAAAGTCATTATGGATATTTTATATGCATTCCATATAGAACAGAGATTTCCCATAAATATGCATATCACTTTCGCAAATCGTCTCGTTCGCAAGAACATAGATCAGGACTTGATTATACTAAAATTGCTATTATAAAAGATATTTCGTAACTATTCAGCAGTCTGCTATCCCGCGAGGTGTTTTGGCATGAACATGCCAAAATCCCGAGACATACAAGTCAAAATCCCTCCGGGCAGGATCGCACTGCGATGGAGAGGAATTATGTCGCTGAAGCGACCCGTCGCAGGCGGAGAATCCTGCAAGCAGGATTCTTTCTTGTGGATTTTGACTCGTAACTGTGAAGGTACTGAACAGTTACAAAAGGAGAATAATACAATGGTTCCAATCGCACATATAGAAAATAATTTTCCAACCAAATTCGGTATTCCCAGGCAGAGTGGCCGTGTAGGGGCACTTAAAGCGAGAATTGTATTCGAACCGGAATATCGAAATGTGGATGCATGCCGTGGTCTGGAGGAGTTTAGTCATATCTGGCTGATCTGGGAGTTTTCGGAGGCAAAGAGGACAAAGTGGTCACCGACTGTCCGCCCGCCCAGACTTGGGGGAAATGTGAGAAAAGGAGTTTTTGCCACAAGATCTCCCTTTCGTCCCAATTCCATAGGATTATCCTGTGTGAAGCTTGAGAAAGTAGCTCTGGATGAGCCGGACAGCCCTGTACTTTATGTAGAAGGTGCAGATCTGATGAATGGAACACCGATTTTCGATATTAAACCGTATATTCCTTATGCGGATTGCCATCCGGAAGCAACAGGAAGTTTTACCGAATATTCCAAAGATCATCATCTGAATGTAGAATTTCCCCAGGAGCTCCTGGAAAGAATACCCGGGGAAAGCAGAGAGGCTCTGATCGCAGTGCTTGCAGATGATCCCCGTCCTGCTTATCAGAATGATCCGGAACGGTCTTACGGAATGCCTTTTGGAGAGAAGGATATTCATTTTCGGGTGGATGGAGATATCCTTCGTGTTTATAATGTGACAGAATTTGTAAAAAAACAGCAGGAATCTTCGGCAGATTGTGGAAAATAACCATTTTCGGATATTTCTGTAAGAAAGGCTTGCAAAATTGGTGTTTATTCAATACAATATTAAACAGACTTTATGTTGGTAGAGTGACAAAGACTGATGGGAGATCGGTCTGAAAATATTTAGTGACATATGAGGAGCAGGAAAAATGAAGAAAATTGTTAAATTCGGAGGAAGTTCTCTGGCAAATGCAGAACAGTTTCAGAAAGTAGGGGAGATCATCAGAAGTGATGAGAGCAGACGTTATGTGGTTCCGTCCGCTCCCGGAAAGAGATTTGATGGAGATACAAAGGTTACAGATTTACTTTATAAATGTTATAATACTGCAGTTGAAGGGGAGGATTTCATACCGATCCTGCAGGAGATCAAGGGAAGATATTATGAGATCATCCGCGGACTGAACCTTGATCTTTCTCTGGAAGACGAATTTGTTCAGATCGAAGCTGATTTCAAAGCACAGGCAGGCACAGATTATGCAGCATCAAGAGGAGAATTTCTTAATGGTAAGGTGATGGCAGCATATCTGGGTTATGAATTTGTTGATGCAGCAGATGTGATCCGCTTTGATAAGAACGGAAATCTGGATGCCGAGAAGACAGACAGACTTCTGTCCAAAAAGCTGGCAAAATGTGAACATGCCGTTATCCCTGGATTTTATGGCGCTGGTGAAGATGGAAAAGTTAAAACTTTCTCCAGAGGCGGTTCTGATGTGACTGGTTCCCTTGTGGCAAAGGCTATTAAGGCAGACCTCTATGAAAACTGGACAGATGTTTCCGGTTTCCTGGTAACAGACCCACGTATTGTTAAAAATCCGGAAGTGATCGAGAGCATTACCTACAGAGAACTCAGAGAGCTTTCTTATATGGGTGCAACTGTTCTTCATGAAGATGCAATCTTCCCGGTTCGTAAAGAAGGAATTCCGATCAATATCAAAAACACAAACAGACCGGAAGACAAGGGTACTTTTATTGTTGAGAGTACATGCAAGAAACCGAAATTTACAATCACAGGTATTGCAGGTAAAAAGGGATTCTGCTCTATCAATATTGAAAAATCCATGATGAACAGTGAGGTTGGTTTCGGACGTAAGGTACTTCAGGTATTCGAAGATCAGGGAATCAGCTTTGAGCATGTTCCATCAGGAATCGATACAATGACTGTATATGTACATCAGGATGAATTCGAAGAAAAGGAACAGCAGGTAATCGCAGGAATCCATCGCGCAGTACAGCCGGATTTCGTAGAAATGGAATCTGACCTTGCACTGATCGCTGTTGTAGGACGTGGTATGAAATCCACCAGAGGTACAGCAGGAAGAATCTTCTCAGCACTTGCTCATGCAAATGTAAATGTGAAGATGATCGATCAGGGTTCCAGTGAGCTGAATATCATTATCGGTGTGGAGAACAGAGATTTTGAAACTGCGGTAAAGGCAATTTATGATATCTTTGTAATTACCCAGATCTAATTGAGAATTGCAGGAGCTCCTTCACAGCGGAGCAATTTGTGGATATGATGTTTACCAATTATAGGATAAACAAAATAATGGACCGTCAGAAATCAGCATAGAGATTTCTGGCGGCTTTTTATATTATAGGAAATTACTCCGTAATGTTCCTATAACATAAAAAAGCCCTCCGGGCAGGATCGCACTGCGACGGAGCGGGATTATGTCGCTGAAGCGACCTGTTGTAGGCGGAGAATCCTGCAAGCAGGATTCTTTCTTGAATTCAGGAGTTTTTACATGATCCTGCCTTTGACAGTTATTAGAAGAAAAAATCGCTGTATCCATTGATTTTACTGGGGTTCAGCGATTTTTGCCGTTGTTTTGAAGTATAATAATTTATTCCTTCCCTTTACTTTTTTTCTGTATTGTTTTCATTTTGCTCTTTGTTATAAATTGATAGTCTGTCCTAAAACCACAGCTTTCATGAAGAGCATTCGTAATCTTTTCGCGTTTATACAGCGGGATGAATCCCTGTTCCTGTATTTCTGCAAAATTCATTGCCTTTAGAGAGTCCAATAATTCTTCACAGGTATATTGCAAATTTAACTTTTTCTCAAGATAACGGTAGATTGTTAATGAGAGAAAACAGATTAGAAGATGAGCTTTAATCCTGTTATCATCCTGTAAATAAACTGGTCTTGCAGAAAAATCAGTTTTCATAATACGAAAACATTCTTCAATCTGCCTTCGCTTACTTTTAAAATATCATTGACATCATCATCCAAAAGATCTGTACTGCTGAATGGATTCTATATTTCGACACCGGTAGGAAATTATAATCCTGACTGGGCAATTGCTTTCTATAAGGGAAAGGTAAAGCATATTTATTTTGCAGCTGAAACCAAGGGCTCTATGTCCTCTATGCAGCTGCGTTCGATTGAGGAATCTAAGATACACTGCGCACGGGAACACTTTAAGGCTATCAGTAGTGACAGCGTTGTTTTTGATGTTGTGGATAGTTATCAGAGTCTTTTTGATATGGTGATGAGATAAGGCGTTAAGGGATAATATTTCCTCAACAATCATAGGAAAGAGTGCTGTGTATGTCATCTTTTGTATCTCTCTGTGAATAGCACGAATGTAATTCAATGTCTTATGGATTGCAAGACATGCTATATGAGTGGTGCGCGAACTTTATCCCCCCCCCCGGCAGGGGCGGTCAACCTCTGGGAATTCCAGCAAATACAAAAAAGTAAGATTATCAAAAATATTGTTAAAGAAAATTCTTTACTTTGGTTAAAGCGTAAGTTATAATAATTTTGCTTAAAAGCTATAAATGAGCAAATACCGAAAATTGCACAAAATTTGTAGCTGGTTGTACACATTACGCGAACATTAAACTACTTTATTCTTTTTTACTGTCCGCATACTGAAGATTTAATTGTGCAGTTTCTCAAATTTGCTCATTTATAGTTAAAAGAATAAATGTGCCAAGTGCTGAAAAATATATAAAATTTACACTATTTTCAGAAGAGGGAATCAGGTGAGAATCCTGAACGATCCGGTCACTGTATTCAGTTATGCCACATTCATATCCATTGCATTTTTATGTGAGAAGGGAATGGGGATTTAAGCTGTAAGCCAGGAAACCTGCTTGGTTCATAGAAAGAAACTTCCGTGTAAAGTGCTGTCTTTCGTATCATGTTTTTTTGTGATGCCCGCTTTTTCATGGAAGCGGACTTTTTTCTTTTAAAAGCAAAAAAACAAAAGAAAAAATAAGGAGAAAAAGCATGAAAAACATGAAAACAGCAGCAGGAATGTTATGTCTGGCAGGAATTCTCAGCCTGGGAATGGGAACAACTGTATTTGCGGAGGATGGAGACAGCCATTATCCCGTAACAATCACAACCTACAATTATGAGAACGAACCGGTTGAAATGACTTTTGAGAAAGCTCCGGAGAAAGTATTTGCATATGCAAACTCCAATATCGAAGAGCTTCTGGCACTTGGTCTCGGTGATAAGATCGTAGCTGCTTGCGGTCTGGACGGTGATGTGCGTGAGGATTTAAAAGATGAATTTGACAAGATTCAGTATATGGATACCAAGCCATCCAAAGAGGAAGTTGTTGCAATGGAGCCTGATTTTATTGCGGCATGGTATTCTTCTTTCGATGATGACTGGCTTTCTGATGTAAGTTTCTGGCAGGAGAGAGATGTAAATACATACATGTCCCTGAACAGTGCTGCAAAGGGACCGGCTTCTGAGTTCCCACGTACAATTGAAGACGAATATGAGGATATCCTGAACATTGGCAAGATCTTTGATTGCGAAGACAAGGCAGAGGAAATCGTTGATCAGATGAAGGGTGAGATTGATAAAGTAAAAGAGCATGTAGAAGGAACAGACCCGTTATCCGTAGCAGTTCTTGAGGATGAGGGAGATTCCTTCCGTGTATATGGAACAGAGACACTTGGCGGAAATATTCCGGAGACACTTGGTGCAGAGCTGAAGCTTGGTGCAGAGAACTCTGAAAACGTTGGTGCAGAGGATCTGATCGCAGCTGATCCGGACGTATTATTCATGATCAACTATGATGGATTTATGACATCTGATGAGGCAATCGCTGATATTACAGATAACCCTGCATATGCGAGCCTTTCAGCAGTTAAGAACAACAAAGTATTCTCTGTAAACTTGAATGAAGTATACTGCAGCGGTGTCAGAACCTATGACGGAATTATGACATTTGCAAAAGCATTATATCCGGATCTGTACGAATAAAATGAAAAGAAAACCGGATTTTAAAAATGGAATTTTTCATGGAAAGCCGATCTATGTGCTGGCGGTGATATTACTGACTGTGCTTCTGGTGATATCCATTCTGACTGCAGTTACCATTGGTTCTGTAGATCTTTCTGTGAAAGATGTGTATAGTGTAATTTTGTATAAAGTGTTTGGAATCGGGGATCCGGAGGTTTATGGTGTAGGAGCCATGTCTGATATTGTGTGGTTTATCCGCCTTCCCCGTATTCTTCTTGCAACAGCCGTTGGCATGGGTCTGGCAGTTGCAGGTGTGGTAATGCAGGCCATTGTGAAAAATCCGATTGCAGATCCGTATATTCTGGGTATTTCCTCTGGTGCATCTCTTGGTGCAACAGTGGCAATCTTTCTTGGAGTTGGAGCCGTATTTGGCTCCAACTCTATTGGAATCTGCGCATTTATCGGAGCCTTCCTTATTTCTGTACTGGTACAGATCACTGCAAATATAGGAGGCCGGGCAAATTCAGTCCGACTTCTGCTTGCAGGTACAGCACTTGGAAGTGTGTGCAGTGCATTTTCAAACTTTGTTGTCTATATTGCGGGCGACAGAGATGGAATCCAGACAGTTACTTTCTGGCTGATGGGAAGTTTGGCAGGTGCGAAATGGGAAAATCTGGCTGTGATTATTCCCTGCGTTTTTATAGCAACCCTGTTTTTCTGCACCCAGAGCCGTATTCTCAATATGATGCTGCTTGGAGATGAGGTATCCATCACATTAGGAACTGACCTGCACAGATATCGTCAGGTGTATCTTGTAGTGACAGCACTGTTGATCGGTTTTGTGGTATATTCCGCAGGTATCATTGGATTTGTAGGACTCATTATTCCTCATGTGGTACGAATGTTCTTTGGAACCGATCACAAGAAAATGCTTCCACTGTCAGCACTTAGCGGTTCCATTTTCCTGATCTGGGCAGATGTTGCTTCCAGGATCATTATTCCCAAGAGTGAAGTCCCAATCGGAATCCTGGTATCCATGATCGGAGCACCTTGCTTTATTTATCTGCTGGTACGCAGATCTTATGGATTCGGAGGTGAGAAATCATGAAACTGACAGCTTCTGATATCCATGTGGAGCTTGGCGGAAATGAGATTCTTAAGGGAATTGACGCAGCCATAAAGGAAAAGGAATTTGTAGGAATTATAGGACCAAACGGAAGTGGAAAAAGTACATTGCTGAAATGTATTTACCGTGTACTGAAGCCAGATACCGGTGTGATCATGCTGGATGGAAAACCGCTGAACGAATATAAGGTAAAGGATTCTGCAAAAGCACTGGCAGTGGTGTCCCAGCACAACTACTATAATTTTGAATTTTCCGTACAGGAAATTGTAATGATGGGAAGGGCTCCTCATAAGAAAACCATGGAACGGGATAATGCCGAGGATTATAAGATCGTGGAAGAATGTCTGGAAAAAGTGGGAATGCTTCCCTATCGGCACCGTGTTTTTTCAAGTTTGTCTGGCGGTGAGCAGCAGCGAATCATTCTGGCAAGAGCTCTGGCACAGAAAACTGACTGTCTGATCCTGGATGAGCCTACCAACCATCTTGACATCAAATACCAGCTCCAGCTTCTGGATATTGTAAAAAGTCTTGGGGTTACTGTGATCGGTGCTTTGCATGATCTGAATATTGCAGCAGCATACTGCGACCGGATCTATGCCATGAAGAACGGTCGTCTGGTGGCTTGCGGAACTCCAGAAGAAGTCATTACAGAAGATTTTATACATATGTTATATGAAGTAGATGCAACTGTAAAAAAGGATGAATACGGCATGCTGAATGTTACATACCATCCTTTGCATGTGAAAAAATAAAGGAAAAGTGGAGGAAAGCTGAATGAGCGATACAGCAAAAAAAGGAATTCTTGTAGTCAGCTTTGGTACCAGTCATGAAGATACCAGAGTAGTGACCATTGATGCGATTGAGAAAGAAATTGGAGCTGCTTTTACAGATTGTAAAATTTATCGCGCATGGACCAGCAAAATGATTCTCGCCAGAATTGAAAAGAGAGATCATATTCACTATGACAATGTGGCAGAAGCAATGGAGCGTATGAAAAAGGATGGAATTACAGATGTGATCATTCAGCCTACTCATGTAATGAACGGTGTGGAAAATGATCTTATGAAAAAGGATGTTCTGGCGTATGCAGATCATTTTCAGTCTGTGAAATTCGGAGCTCCTCTGCTTACAACAGAAGAAGATAATGAGTATGTGGTGAAAGCGGTTGCAGATGAGTTCCCTGTAATTAAGGATAAGGAAACGGCACTTGTGCTTATGGGGCATGGAACCGAGCACTACGCAAATGCCGTTTATGCCGCACTGGATTACAGATTCAAGGATATGGGATATGAAAATGTGATCGTAGGAACTGTGGAAGGTTATCCTGAAATTGATCAGGTCATGAAACAGCTTGGAAAATGCGGGGCAAAAAAAGTGGTAATCGCACCGTTTATGATCGTTGCCGGTGACCATGCGAAAAATGACATGGCAGGAGAGGAAGAAGACTCCTGGAAAAATATCATCAGCAAAGCTGGCTATGAAGTGCAGACAGTTCTGAAAGGACTGGGAGAATATGAAAGCATTCGAAAACTCTTTGTGGAACATGCGAGGGAAGCGGTATGATTAAAATTGGGACACTGACCTGCCTTCACTCCAATAATGTGTGTGCCAGAGTGGGATGCCTGAAGGCTTTTCAGAATCGCAGTGACTTTTTTGATGGATATTCTCCGGACACACTTCTGGGAGCAATGATGACCTGTAATGGATGCAAAAGTGCAAATCCCAAAGAACCGGATGTAGATGAGGGAATTCAGGAAAAAATAGACAGGCTGGTCAGCGAAGAAATTAAGGTGATGCATGTGGGAGCCTGTCGTCTGGACAGGGAGAAAAAAGAGTGCCCACGAATTGCCAAAATCTGTGAGATGATAGAATCCAGGGGAATCCAGGTGGTAAGAGGAACTCACAGAGAATCATGAAACAGGATAGAGAAATCGTATAGGGGAAACTTCCAGGCAGATTGTGGAAAATAGTCTGTCTGGAAGCTTTTTTTATTGCTGTGTTTTGCCTGGTTTTATTGACAATATACGTAGGAATTAGTAAAATCCTGTCTTTGACAGTTATTAGAAGAAAAAATCGCTGTATCCATTGATTTTACTGGGGTTCAGCGATTTTTTCCGTTGTTTTGAAGTTTCATATGCAACACCTCCTTACCCCTTATTACACCACACAATAACAGAAAATAACATGCATAAAAACAAAAAAATGACACAAAAAAAGCAGGTTTTACAAGGCCTGCAAGTACTTTTTCTATTATTCAACTGTCAAACTCCCGTGGAGAATCCTGCAAGCAGGATTCTTTCTTGAATTCAGGAGTTTTTACATGATGATGAATTCTGTGTTATAATGAACGGACGATGTTGGATAATTATTTGGCAGCTATTGTTGCGTGAGGTGTTTTGATTATGGATAAGCCGGTGGTTCGTATTTCCGTCAGAAATCTGGTGGAGTTTATATTAAGAAGCGGGGATCTTGACAACCGGGGAGGATCTTCTGACAGAGAAGCAATGCAGAAGGGCAGCAGACTGCACAGAAAAATACAGGGCAGGATGGGAAGTCATTACAGAGCGGAGGTCTCTCTTAAATATAAAACAGAATATGAAGATGTAAGTATCCAGGTAGAGGGCAGAGCTGACGGAATCTTCACAGAAGATGGACAGTGCTGGATCGATGAGATCAAGGGTGTTTATGCAGATGTCAGTCAGTTGGAGAAGCCTGTGGAGGTTCACCGCGCACAGGCAATGTGTTATGCCTGGATCTACGCACAGGAACAGAAAACAGAGAAGATCGGAGTGCAGATGACATATGGGAATCTGGACACAGAGGAGCTTAAGTTTTTCAGAGAGGAATATATGCTGGAAGAACTCAGACTGTGGTACCAGGAACTTCTGGACAGATATCATAAATGGATCGCATACCAGATTGCATGGAAAAAAGAACGGAATGTGTCCATGAGTGATCTAGAATTTCCTTTTGAATATCGTGAGGGACAGCGAAAAATCGTATCCGGTGTATATCACACGATATCCACAGAAAGACAGATTTTTATCCAGGCACCTACAGGAGTTGGAAAGACCATGTCCACGATCTTTCCTGCAGTGAGAGCAGTTGGTGCAGGATTAGGGGAAAATATTTTCTATCTTACAGCAAAGACTATTACCAGGACTGTAGCTGAAGAAGCGTTCTCCATATTGAAGGCGCATGGACTGAAATTTAAAGTGATTACCATTACTGCGAAAGAAAAACTGTGCTTCTGCGATAAAACAGAATGCAATCCTGAGAACTGTCTGTGGGCAAGAGGACATCTGGACAGAGTGAATGATGCTGTTTTTGAACTGTGGACTACGCAGGACAGCTATGACAGGAATACTTTGCTGGAATATGCGAAGAAATGGCAGGTGTGTCCCTTTGAAATGTGTCTGGATCTGGCAGTCTGGGTGGACGCTGTGATCTGTGATTATAATTATGTATTTGATCCCAATGTTTATCTGAAAAGATTTTTCGGGGAGGGTACTTCCGGAGAATACATTTTTCTGATCGATGAAGCTCACAATCTGGTGGACAGGGGAAGGGAAATGTACAGTGCTCATGTGGACAGAGCGGACGTACTGGAGGCGAAGAGACTGGCCGGGGATTACAGCAAAGGTCTGGTGCGAGCACTGGAAAAAGTGAACCGACAGCTTCGAACTCTGGAAAAGGAGTGTACAGAGTATGAAATCCTGCCAAATCCCGGAGCAGTTTCCCTGGGAATGCTTCAGGTGATGGGGGAGATGGACAAGCTTCTGGAGGAGCTTCATGGAAAGGAACTTCCGGAGCAGCTGCTGGAGTTTTATTTCTGTGTGAGAGATTTCCTGAACATTGATGAACTTCTGGATGAAAATTATGTGGTTTATACAGAAATAGGAGAAAGGGGAAAGGTGATCCTGCGGCTTTTCTGTGTAAATCCTGCAGCAAATATCCACAGATGTCTGGAAAAGGGAAAAAGTGCGGTTTTCTTTTCTGCGACCCTGCTTCCCATGGACTATTACCGTACACTTTTAAGCACCAGAAAGGATGACTATGGGATTTATGTGACTTCCCCTTTCCGGCAGGAGAACAGGTGCATTCTTACAGGACGGGATGTGAGCAGCAGGTATACCAGAAGAGGATATGAGGAATATCACAGGATTGCATCTTACATTGCCAGAACTGTATGGACAAGAAAAGGAAATTATATGGTATTCTTTCCTTCTTATAAATTTATGGAGGATGTTCTGGAGGTGTATGAGAATGAGTTTTCAGCAGAATGGGTTCGCTGTATTTCGCAGACATCAGGAATGAATGAGAGGGAGAAAGAGGAATTTCTAGAGGAATTTTCTGCATCAGAAGGAACACTGGTAGGATTTTGCGTAATGGGCGGGATTTTTTCAGAGGGGATTGATCTGATGGGAGAGAAACTGATCGGAGCGATCATTATAGGAACCGGTCTTCCTCAGATCGGAACAGAAAGGGAGATCCTCAGGCAGTATTATGATAAAAAGGGTGTGAATGGATTTGATTATGCATACAGATATCCGGGAATGAATAAGGTGCTGCAGTCAGCCGGGCGTGTGATCAGAACTCAGGAGGACACAGGCATCATACTTCTGTTGGACGAGAGATTTGCAGGGGGAGATTACAGGAATCTGTTTCCTGCTGAGTGGTCTGACAGGGGAAACTGTACTTTAAATACTGTGGAAGAACAGCTAGGAAGCTTCTGGAACAGGATCAGAGAAAAGGACTGAGTTGTAATACTGGAATCCTGGTCTTTGCTGGAAAAGAGATAAAAATCTTGATATCCTGAATAAAACAATATATACTTTGCTTACTGTGAATGGGATGTGAAAAGAAACCGTAAAAGGAGTTTTGCATGAGAAAAAATAGACAAACAGCTAAATATTATATTAAAAGTTATATCATAGCCGGAAGTCTGGCCGGAGTCATTTCCATGGCACTGGCTTTGCCGGCTCCTGTTATGGCTGCACAGCAGAGTCTTGCATCTGTCACCGGGCAGGCACAGATTCAGCCCATGGGAGATGGAAGCGGTAAATATATGATGAAGAGTGACGGATTTTACTGTCTGGATGTAAACGGTGCCGGAAGTACCCAGGCAGAGATCCATTATTTTGAGAATTATGAGATAGACGGAACTGTATTTGATGGATATTATTATCATGATACAGATGGGAAATTCAAAGCCTGCAGTCCACATATGGAGCATCTGAAAGGTGTTGCAGTGTTTGGGGACAAGACAGAGGAGGAATCTGATACACAGAATACCCAGGAGGCAGAGAAATTTGACGGATATTACTTTGTGAACAATCTGGGGCGTCTGTCAGCAGCACCGCAGGTAAGGTATATTGACAATCTTACAATAGACGGGATTACTCTGAACGGATATTACTATTTTGATGAAAATGGCAGACTGGTAACAGAACCGGGTATCCATTCACTTGAAATGGACTGTTATGAAATGAATTTTGACGGGAGCTATTATTTCGGCGGTGCAAATGGTGCCCTGCTTCAGGAAAGTACAGTGACGGATGATGGTTTTATTGTGGATGATACGGGAAAGATCGTGAATATGGATGAGCTTGGGATGGATAATCTAGAGCCCCAGATTGAGAAGATGCTGTCTGGATATCAGGGAACATGGAGCGTTTACGTGAAAGACCTTAATGAAGAAAAGGAAATCCTGATCAATGATACTTCCCTTTATTCTGCAAGTCTGATCAAAGCCTTTGTAATGACAAAGACATATGAGGATATGGAGCAGGTAAAGGCAGACGAGGCAAAGAAATTAAATACTGCAGATACAAAAACTGTAGATGTAAAATTAAATGACTTGCTGTGGAATATGATCACAGTCAGTGACAATGAATCCTGCAATGAACTGGTGAAGCTTCAGACAGATTCCCTTGATTTCAAAAAAGGTGCGGAGGATATTAATAAGTATCTGGAGAAAGAGGGCTATACAGAGACAAGTGTGCAGCACACCCTCCATCCTGCAGCATCCGCACAGGAGAGCCTTGGAGGCAGAAATATGACTTCTGTGAAGGATTGCGGTACTTTGCTTGAAAAGATTTACAAGGGGGAATGTGTCAGTAAAGAGGCGTCAGAAGAAATGTTAAATCTTCTGTCAAATCAGGAAAACACCTGGAAAATTCCACAGGGATTGCCGGAAGGGATAAAGTCAGCGAATAAGACCGGAGAGACAGATCAGGATCAGCACGATATCGCAATTGTCTATGGCGAAAAGACAACATACATTCTGTGTATTATGTCGGAAGGTTGTCCAGAGGAAACAGCGGTGACGAATATACAGAACATTTCAAAGATTGTATATAATTATTTAAATCTGTAGCTGCCAGACATACGTGGAATGATTGATTTTTACAGGGAAATCATGTATAATACCAACGAACTATGCCTATAGAAAAAAGTTTAACCGAATCAGGCTGTAAAACAACTATTCAATTATGAGCAGGTAGTCAGGTGGATGATTTTATCCGCTTGATTCAGGAAAGTCAGGAGGAAGAATTTAAATGCGAGTTGATGCGGACGATTTTGCCCGACCTTGCAGCTGCGGCAGGGAACACCAGATTGCAGTGAAAGAGATTTTGATAGAAGCCGGAGCTGTAGAGAAGCTTGAAGAAGAGATGTCAGAGGGAATGCTCAGAGAGTACATATCCCCGCTGGTCATTTGCGATACCAATACCTATGCGGCAACAGAAGAACTTATGGAGGATATCTATGACAGGTGCCAGGTACTTGTTCTGGATGCAGAGGGACTTCAGGCAGACCGGCATGCAATAAAAATTGTGGAGAACAACATGGAAGAGGACATTGACCTGATCCTTGCAGTAGGAGCAGGCACGATCCATGATATCAGCCGTTATATTGCACATAATTACAAAGTACCTTTCATTTCAGTGCCTACCGCAGCAAGTGGAGATGGATTTGTGACAACAGTAGCAGCAATGACCCTGGATGGAGTGAAGAAGACTGTGCCTTCAGTAGCTCCGATCTGTGTATATGCAGATACAGATATTTTTTCAAAAGCACCAAAGCGTCTGACAGCAGCCGGGATTTCAGACCTGATGGCGAAATATATCTGTCTCGCAGACTGGAAGATTGCGAACCTGGTTACCGGAGAGTATTTTTGCCGCGAAACTGTAAAACTGGAAGAGAAAGCGTTAAAAACCGTAAAATCTTCGATTCAGGATATTACAGAGGGAGAGGAAGATGAATGCGAACAGCTTATGTATGCGCTGATTCTTTCCGGACTAGCAATGCAGATGATCGGTAATTCAAGGCCTGCGTCCTGCGCAGAACATCAGGTCACACATCTGTGGGATATGGAAGTGATCAATGGTCCGCTGGATGCACTTCACGGTGAGAAAGTTTCTGTAGCAGCACTTCTTGTACTGGAAGAATACAAGCGTATTGCTGCAGCCATCACACAGGGAAGATGTCACGCAAAACCCTATGAGAATGAAGATGAGGAGCTTCTGAAAGAAACTTTTGGAAAAAAAGGACTTCTGGAAGAAATAAGAAAAGAAAACGAGCCGGAATTGTTAGAAACTATTTCACCCCAGCATCTGGAAAAATGTCTGAACGGGATAGAGGAGATTATTGATGAGCTTCCCAGTGAACAGACCATGTTCCGTTTGCTGGAGAAAGCCGGATGTGCGAAAACCGTTTATGATATTGGACTTGATGAATCGGCTGTTTTGCCAAGCCTCAGACTTGCTCCTTATACAAGGAGACGGTTAAGCTTATTAAGAATCAGCAAGATGCTGGATATAAGAGGAGAATGATTATGCGTGTTGGAATGGGATATGATGTACACAGGCTGGCCGAAGACAGAGATCTGATCCTAGGTGGTGTGAAGATAGACTGGGAGAAAGGCCTCCTGGGACATTCAGATGCAGATGTACTGATCCATGCAGTTATGGATGCACTTCTGGGAGCAGCAGCACTGGGCGATATCGGAAAACATTTTCCTGATACAGACCCTGCATATAAAGGAATTTCCAGTATTCTGCTGCTGGAGCATGTAACGAAGCTTTTGAGAGAGCACCACTATGAAATCGGAAATATAGATGCAACGATCATTGCACAGAAACCAAAGATGGCACCTCATATTCCACAGATGAGAGCCAATATGGCGAAAGCAATGGGAATCAATGAGTCTCAGCTGAACATTAAGGCCACTACAGAGGAGAAACTGGGATTTACGGGAAGAGAAGAAGGAATTGCGTCTCAGGCGATCTGTCTTCTTAATGAAAGAAAAGAGAGTTAATGATAGAGAAAACTGGAGGAATAAAACATGAAACTTTTTAACACACTGACACGTAGAAAAGAAGAATTCGTACCTCTTGAAGAGGGAAAAGTTCGTATGTATGTCTGCGGTCCGACTGTATACAACCTGATCCATATCGGAAATGCACGTCCGATGATCATCTTCGATACCGTACGCCGATATATGGAATACAAAGGATATGAAGTAAACTATGTTTCCAATTTTACAGACGTAGATGACAAGATCATCAAGAAAGCAATCGAAGAGGGCGTAAGCGCACAGGAAATTTCCGAGCGTTATATTGCAGAGTGTAAGAAAGATATGGATGGCATGAATGTAAAACCTGCCACAACCAATCCACAGGCAACACAGGAAATCGACGGAATGATCAGTATGATCCAGACTCTGGTTGATAAGGGATATGCTTATCCGGCAGCAGACGGTACTGTTTATTTCAGAGTTAAGAAGTTCAAAGAATATGGCAAACTTTCGCACAAGAACCTGGATGATCTGCAGTCAGGCTTCCGTTCCCTGCAGGTATCCGGTGAAGACCAGAAAGAAGATCCGCTGGATTTTGTTCTCTGGAAACCGAAAAAAGAGGGAGAACCGTCATGGCCTTCACCATGGTGTGACGGACGTCCGGGATGGCATATTGAGTGTTCCGTTATGGCGAAAAAATATCTTGGCGATGAGATTGATATTCATGCAGGCGGAGAAGACCTGATCTTCCCTCATCATGAGAACGAGATCGCACAGAGCGAATGCTGCAACGACAAAATCTTTGCAAAATACTGGATGCACAATGCATTCTTAAATATTGATAATAGAAAAATGTCCAAGTCTCTTGGAAACTTCCGTACTGTTCGTGAAATCAGTGAACAGTATGACCTGCAGGTGCTTCGTTTCTTCATGCTGAACGCACATTACAGAAGTCCGCTGAATTTCAGCGCAGATCTGATGGAAGCTGCAAAGAATGCATTAGAGCGTATCACAGATGCAGCAGCAAACTTAAAGGACAGAAAAGCAGCAGCACAGACAGACACAGCAACAGATGCAGAGAAAGAACTGCTTGCACAGGCACAGGAATTCGTAAAGAAATTTGAAGAAGCTATGGATGATGATTTCAATACAGCAGATGCACTGGCAGCAATCTTTGAACTGGTTAAATTTGCAAATACAAATGTATCAGAGACAAGTTCTGCAGAATTTGCAGGAAGTCTTTTAGATACGCTGGTCAAACTTTGTGATGTACTTGGTCTGAAGGCTGTGAAAACAGAAGAAATCCTTGACAAAGAAATTGAAGACCTGAT
This sequence comes from Blautia difficilis, assembly GCF_014297245.1. NCBI lineage: Bacteria > Bacillati > Bacillota > Clostridia > Lachnospirales > Lachnospiraceae > Blautia > Blautia difficilis. Next base: position 30,934 of record NZ_JACOQG010000015.1, read on the forward strand.
CGCAGAGCGTCAGGAAGCAAGAAAAGCAAAGAATTTCGCAAGAGCAGATGAGATCAGAGATGAGCTTCTGGCTAAGGGAATCATCCTTAAGGATACCCGTGAGGGCGTAAAATGGAAACGAGCTTAAATGATATGAGTGAAACAAACGGGTTTAATGAAGAGAATTTAAGTAATCTGAAAGATTTGCTTCATCAGGTGTTTCATTTGGAAGATAAAGACTTGCGAACCTATTCTCCGCTGACATTGGCGTATATCGGAGATGGCGTCTATGAACTGGTGATCCGTACGATCCTTGTAAAAAAAGGCAATTGTCCGGTTAACCAGCTTCACAGAAAGGCCAGCAGTCTGGTTAAGGCAGGAACTCAGTCTTCCATGATGGAAGTGATCGAACCTATGCTTACAGAGGAGGAACACAGCGTTTACAGAAGAGGCAGAAATGCTCATTCTCCTACAATGGCGAAGCATGCAACTATGGCAGACTACCGCAGGGCAACAGGGTTTGAAGCTCTGATGGGTTATTTATATTTAAAAGATGATTTCAGCAGGATCATAGAGCTGGTCCGTGCAGGAATCGGAGAGGATAAGATATGAGTGAACAGATAGAGGGACGTAATGCAGTCTTGGAAGCTTTTCGTTCCGGAAAATGTGTAGATAAGCTTTTTATCCTGGACGGATGCCAGGACGGACCGGTTCGTACTATTGCCAGAGAGGCAAGAAAAAAAGATACGATTATTAACTATGTGGCAAAAGAACGTCTGGATCAGTTAAGTGAGACAGGCGCACATCAGGGCGTGATCGCTCAGGTGGCAGCCTATGAATATGCAAGTGTAGAAGATATTCTTGCGAAAGCAAAGGAAAAAGGAGAAGATCCGTTTATCTTTATCCTGGATAATATTGAGGATCCTCATAATCTCGGTGCAATCATCCGTACAGCAAACCTTGCAGGTGCACATGGGGTAATCATTCCCAAAAGAAGAGCAGTTGGCCTGACTTCCACAGTTGCCAAGACTTCAGCAGGTGCGTTAAACTATACACCTGTTGCAAAGGTTACCAATCTTGGACATACTATCGATGAACTGAAAGAACAGGGTATGTGGTTTGTTTGTGCAGATATGGGCGGCGAAACCATGTACAATCTTAACCTGACAGGTCCGATTGGTGTAGTGATCGGAAATGAAGGGGAAGGTGTAAGCAGACTGATCCGTGAGAAGTGTGATTTCGTGGCATCTATTCCTATGAAGGGTGACATTGATTCCCTTAATGCATCTGTGGCAGCCGGAGTACTTGGATATGAGATCGTACGTCAGAGACTGCAGAAGAAATAAAATTATTCCACAATATTGTTATGTTATAAGAAGCCCTCTGGGCGAATGATAGAGATTTTCAGAAAAACGGAAGGGTTAAATTGATGAAACAGTATGACGGAATTAAAGATGAAGAATTAATTTCCCGTTTCAAAAACGGGGAATCAGAAATCCTCGACTATCTGATGGAGAAATACAAGAACATGGTCCGCAAGAAAGCAAGGACCATGTTCCTGATAGGCGGGGAGAACGATGATTTGATACAGGAAGGTATGATCGGACTGTTTAAGGCAGTCCGCGATTACCAGCCGGACAGAGATGCTGCATTTCAGACCTTTGCCAGTATATGTGTGGACAGACAGATCTACAACGCCATCCAGAGTTCCAACAGGCAGAAGCACCAGCCGCTGAATTCCTATATTTCTCTCAGCGAACAGGATGGGGAAAATGAAGAACATCTTGGAGATAACTGGGGAGAGAACCCGGAGTCTATCATTATTGACCAGGAGAATGTCCAGGATCTGGAGCAGGAGATAACAGCAACGTTAAGTCCAATGGAGAACCAGGTTCTTGAATATTATCTGGCAGGAAACGGATACGGAGAGATTGCCCGGATCATGGGAAAAACACCCAAGTCCATAGATAATGCATTACAGCGTATCCGAACCAAGATCAGGGAGCAGCTGGAGCAATATCAAAAATAGAAAGATATCTGTATAAAATCAAAAATAAAAATCAAAAAGTTGAAAAATAGGGATTGACAATACAAACAAGTTCTGGTAACATATTCAAATGTGAGCGGTAAATCCGACACAATGCTGATGTGGCTCAGAGGTAGAGCACTTCCTTGGTAAGGAAGGGGTCACGGGTTCAATTCCCGTCATCAGCTTTTTTTATTGCTTAAAAATAAAAGATTTCTTGAATTTTGGTAACTCAAAAGTAATCAGAACAGAAGTTTTGATATACTTTTAAGAACTGTTTGTACTTCCAGAATGACAAGAGATATGTTATACTTACAGCGTTGTCCAACCGATACCCGGCAACGGGAGGAGGTGAGTTCCTTGTCAGAAATTATTATTTCTTTTCTTGTCTCCTTTGCGGCTGGTATAGCTTGCCACTATATCATCAAATGGTTAGACGGCGACAAGTAGGGCAACGCTAGCCTAGCAGTTTCTTGTCTGCTATAAAAAATAAGAAGAAGCCCCCGGTATTAGCGGTACCGAGGGCTTCATTTTTGTCCTTGCCAGACAAATTATTATTTCTTTGCCTACTGGCATTATAGCATATGCGGATTATGAAATCAATATGCAGATGAGCTTGAAAAAATAAAAAAGAACAAGCTAGTTACTGTTCACACACCATTATTCCGCGAGGTGTTTTGACATGAATATGCCAAAATCCCGAGACATACAAGCCAAAATTCCATTGCCGCAGGCAATCTGGAATGAATTTTGGCTATGTTACTGTGAACGGAGTGAACAGTAACACAAGCTATCCCCTTGGTTTATGCGTTATTTTTCAAAAATGGCTCAGTTGATCGGTTTATTCTTTTTAGCAGTCTGCATCCCTGCCTATTGCTAGAGTTTTGCAATGGAATGCGAAAAGGAATCGAAGGGAGCGTATTTATATTTCCTATGATTCTACGAAACAGAAAAAACGTATTATCAAAAAAGAGCAGATGCAGCAGCACCTACTCTTTGTAGTGTTAATATTCACCAATGTCGAACAGCTCGTCAAAGGTTATCTTTAGATTCGGAAACATAACCAGATGTAAATCTTCTTTATTCTGGGCTGTGACAGTCTTATAAAGATACGGATAACCAGTGCCATCTTCTTTGAAATCGAAGAGATAAATCTCTACAGATTTTTTTCTCCAGTCAACGATCCAATACTCAGAGACACCGACCTTGCAATAAATATCCATCTTTTCATGTCGATCATATTCTTCTGTGGCATTGGACAAAACTTCCATCACAAAGCGGGGAATGCCAGTGAAAGAAATGTTCTTACGGTCTCTCAGATTACAGATGATTGATACGTCAGGAATGATTACTTTATCATCATTTTCACGCCATTCATACTGAACACCATCACCAAAGACACGATATAAGCTGTCTTTGATTTGGCTGCCGATCTTAATAACAAAGTTATTGATAACCATAGAATGTTCTAGGTAAGTTTTACTTAAATCTCCAATTGGTAGTGCATTATTCATATTTCTGCATCTCCTTGATATGTTAATATAATTATAATATTTTGCAAGATGTTAGTCAAGGATATGAGCTAGCTGCTGAAAGAGAGTGTATATGTGTGGTTACTGTTCACTGGTAATATCCCGCGAGGTGTTTTTTGTGAGCAAAGGTCACAGAAAACCCGAGACATACCGCGCGAATTTATGCGATCAGCATAAATTCTGTGCATCGCGAAGCGTGTTACTGTGAACGGAGTGAACAGTAACTATGTGTGAACAGTAACACTGTAACAAATTTACAAGCTGAATATAAGGCCTGTCACTGTTGCGTAAACGGTTGACAGATGGAATTTCCAATGATAATATAAATTCATTCGACATAAAAAATATTCAGTTGTATTTTTTATATATAGATGTGTGAAAAAACAGTATAAAATACGACAACAGGAGGGAAGAAGATGGAGAACGAAACAGTTTCCAAGAATTTTATTGAGAATATCATTGATAAAGATTTAGCAGAGGGTGTTTATGACACCGTGCATACGCGTTTCCCACCGGAACCGAATGGATATCTTCATATCGGTCATGCCAAATCTATTCTTTTAAACTATGGCCTTGCACAGGAATATAACGGCAAGTTCAATATGCGTTTTGATGATACAAACCCGACCAAGGAAAAGAGTGAGTTTGTAGAATCCATCAAGGCAGATATTAAATGGCTGGGTGCAGACTGGGAAGACAGATTGTTTTTTGCATCTGATTATTTCGGACAGATGTATGAAGCTGCTGTAAAGCTGATTCAGAAAGGCAAAGCCTATGTATGTGACCTGACAGCAGATCAGATCCGCGAATACCGTGGAACTCTTACAGAGCCGGGCAAAGAAAGCCCATACAGAAACAGAAGTGTAGAAGAGAACCTGCAGCTTTTCGAAGAGATGAAAGAAGGCAAATATGCAGACGGAGAGAAAGTGCTCCGTGCCAAGATCGATATGGCATCTCCGAATATGAACATGCGTGACCCGGTTATTTATCGTGTTGCCCATATGACACACCACAGAACCGGTGACACATGGTGCATCTATCCAATGTACGACTTCGCTCATCCTATCGAAGATGCCATTGAGGGAATCACACATTCTATCTGTACTCTGGAGTTTGAGGATCACAGACCGCTGTACGACTGGGTTGTAAAAGAACTGGAATATCCGCAGCCACCGAAGCAGATTGAGTTTGCAAAACTGTATCTGACAAATGTAGTTACAGGTAAACGTTACATTAAGAAACTGGTAGAGGAAGGCATTGTAGACGGATGGGATGATCCACGTCTGGTTTCCATCGCAGCGCTGCGCCGCCGTGGATTTACACCGGAATCCATTAAAATGTTTGTGGAACTCTGTGGTGTATCTAAGGCAAACAGCTCTGTTGACTATGCAATGCTTGAATACTGTATCCGTGAGGATTTGAAACTGAAACGTCCTCGTCTGATGGCTGTTCTTGATCCGATCAAGCTTGTGATCGATAATTATCCGGAAGGCGAAGTAGAATATCTGGAAGCTCCGAACAATATGGAGAACGAAGAACTGGGAACCCGTAAAATACCGTTTGGCAGAGAACTCTATATTGAGAGAGAAGACTTTATGGTAGATCCGCCTAAGAAATATAAGAGAATGTTCCCGGGCACAGAGGTTCGTCTTATGAACGCATATTTCGTAACCTGTACAGGATATGAAGCTGATGAAGATGGAACTGTACGTGTGGTGCACTGTACTTATGATCCAGCAACAAAGGGCGGCAATGCACCGGATGGCAGAAAAGTAAAAGGAACCATCCATTGGGTGGAAGCAAGCCAGGCAGGAAAAGCAGAAGTACGTCTCTATGAGAATATCGTAGATGAGGAGAAAGGTGTATATAATAAAGAGGATGGTTCTCTGAACGTAAATCCTAATTCTCTGACAAAAGTTACTGCATATGTAGAACCTGCACTTATGGAAGCAAAAGGCTATGACAGCTTCCAGTTTGTAAGAACAGGATTTTTCTGTGCAGATATCCATGACTCCAAGGAAGGCGCTCCGGTATTTAACCGTATTGTATCTTTGAAGAGTTCATTCAAACTGCCGAAAGCCTGATAAGGAATGTGCTTCATAGTAAGAAGTTAAAGTTGAAATAACTATTATATAATGAAATAGCTATTATATAAATAAAAACGGATCAATCTGAATAGTATCAGACGGATCCGTTTTTTTATGTTGTTATGTTATTCTGCGTCAGTATCTGCTTTAACGTCAGATTCGGCATCTGCTTCAGTATCCTGAATAGTGCCAGTTTTTACATCATCAGAGCTTTCAGTCTCTTCGTCAGTTTCGGCATCATCAGAGCTTTCAGGCTCTTCATCAGTTTCAGTGATGTCACCCTGTTCTAAATCAGCGTCCCAGGATTCAAAATCTTCAGCACTTTCCTGCAGAACTTCCTTTTCCTCTTCTTCATCGGAGTCAAAGGCGATATCAAATGCATCGTCAAAATCCTCTGTGAAATCCTCATCTTTTGTATGAGGATGTTTTTTTGTGATCACTGCTGCCACCGCGCCGGCTGCTGCCGCGGTCAGGGCACCTACTGCTACAAATCCCCAATATTTATTAAGCTTTGCCATAATAATACTCCTTTCTGATATTGGTCATTTCGCATATGAATAAAGATATTTTAATACATTTCTGCCAAAAAGAAAAGGGGTAAGTTTTGGCTTGTTCACGATCCGACAAAAAGCAATAAAAACCGGTTGCGTCAGAGAAAGATACAAGGTATACTATGACAGGAAAGAAGAGGGTACATTATGAGAAAAATTATTTTGGCATCTGCTTCCCCAAGAAGACGGGAGCTGTTGACTCAGGCAGGAGTGACCTTTTCGATCATACCTGCCCATGGGGAGGAGAAACGGACTTCGGATGAGCCGGGAGAGGCAGTACAGAAGCTGGCTTTTGATAAGGCAGTTTCCGTGGCAGAGGAGCTTGGGGAATGCGAGGAAAAGACACTGGTGATCGGTTCAGACACAGTTGTGGTTTTTCAAAACAGCATTCTGGGCAAGCCGGCAGATGAGGAGGATGCAGTTCATACTTTGCAAAGGCTTCAGGACAATACACATCAGGTATATACGGGAGTGGCAGTTCTGGAGAAAAAGCAGGGACAATGGATAGAACATACCTTTTATGAGAAAACAGATGTGAAATTTTATCCGGTGTCTGAGAATGAAATCAGGGCTTATGTGTCTACCGGAGAACCCATGGATAAAGCCGGAAGTTACGGAATCCAGGGCAGATGGGGGATTTATGTAAAGGGAATCTGCGGTGACTATAATAATGTGGTGGGACTGCCGGTGGCAAGGCTTTTCCATGAAATGAAGAAGCTGGGAATTTCCCTTGTTGACTAAAATGCAGACAAAATAAAGAGGATGATACAAAATGATAAAAGCAGGTATATTTGATCTGGACGGAACTCTGGCATATACACTGGATTCCATGGCATATATTGCAAATGAGGTAATGGAGAAGCTGGGACTTCGCCCTCTACCTCTGGATAATTTCCGCTATTATTGCGGAGAGGGTGCGGATATGCTGGTGCGCAGGGCGTTGAAGGATGCGGGAGATCCGGAACTGGTTCATTATGAAGAAGCACGGAAGATGTACAGAGAGAGGTTTGACGAAGATCCGCTGTATAAGGTGACCCGGTATGAGGGAATGCAGTCAACGGTAGAGAAACTGAGAAAAAAAGGAATGAAGCTGGCTGTATGCTCCAATAAACCCCATCCTGCAGCACTGAAGGTAATGGATTATCTTTATTCGGGAATTTTTGACCTGGTGATTGGACAACAGGAAGGAATCCGCCGTAAACCTGCACCGGATGCACCGCTTCTGGCAGCAAAGAAGCTTGGGGTAAAACCGGAAGAGTGTATGTATATCGGAGATACCGGTACAGACATGCAGACCGGTAAAGCTGCAGGAATGTTTACCGTAGGTGTATTATGGGGCTTCCGTGACCTGGAGGAGCTTAATGCTAACGGAGCTGATCTGGTGGCAGAGAAACCGACAGATTTATTAAAGATATGTGAGGAATACAAAAATGATTAAACTGATCGCCAGTGATCTGGACGGAACCTTACTTTTAAACAAAGCCCAGACCCTGCCTGATGATCTGTTTCCTTTGATCAGGGAACTGAATGAACTGGGAATCCGGTTTGTGGCAGCCAGTGGACGCCAGTATCCGAATATGAAGAGATTGTTTGCACCGGTTGCTTCAGATATTTCTTTTATCTGTGAGAATGGTGCGCTGGCAGTGGAAAAGGGGCAGGTTCTTTATCAGGATCGATTTGATAAAGAACTGGCAAATGAGATTCTTACTGCAATTATAGAAAAAAAAGACGCAGAATTTACCTGTTCTGCCAAGGATTATCATTATCTTATGCCAAAGACAGAAAGCTTTCGCCATTATATGGTGGATCTGGTGAAAAATGAGTGCAGGATCATAAACAGCCTGGATGAAATCACAGAGCCCATTATGAAGCTGGCGGTATATGAATCTGCCGGTCTGACAGATGAATATGTACGTTACTGGACTGGACGGTTTGGACAAAGATGTACAGTAGTGACATCAGGCAATGACTGGGTAGATTTTATTCCTTTTGGTACGAACAAGGCAAAGGGAATCCGGGAGTTCCAGGAAAAATATGGGATTTCCCCGGAGGAGTGCATTGCATTCGGAGACGAATATAATGATATAGAGATGCTTAAGGCAGTGAAATATGGATTTGCCATGGCACATTCCAAGGAGAAGGTGCGGGAATCGGCGGCATTCACTGCAGATCGGGTACAGGATATTCTGGAAAAGGTAATCAGGGCGAAAGGAAATATGGAGGAGGTAATTTAAAATGTACACAGAAGAATGCATCAACACATTTCTGGAAAAGCAGGGACAGCTTTTTCCGCAGCCGGTGGCGGAGTCTTTTGAGGAAGCAGAGGCTTTTCTGGAGGACTGCATGGCTGCAGTGGTAGATTCTATTGACGAAGTGAGGGAATATCTGGATGACATGGGAGCTGATGTAGAAGGCATGTCAGACGGAGAATTGGAAGAGGCCAGTGAGGTATTTGCACTTCCTGACGGAAAATATCTTATTGTGGAAGGCTGAATAGAAATTTGATATAGAATAAATAAAAAGAGGAAGAAGCTATTTCAAAGAGCAGTTCTGCAAAATAGAACTATGCAGATTGAAACAGCTTCTTTCATTTATGCACAGAAGAAATATGAAATATGCGAATTACATTTGGAAAAACCATAGTGTTATAATAACACTGTATAAAGAACTGCCGGTCAAAAATAAAACGGCAGTTATAAAAAGATATATAAATGATAAAGAAAAGGAGGATGGCACATGAGGAAAAAAAGAATTCTTGCAGTGCTGATGGCTGTGCTGATGATCGTTACCCTTCTTCCATCCATGGCTTTTGCAGCGGAAGTAGGAGAGCTTGGAGGCAAGCTGAAGGTAAAGGGACTGCCGGCAGTGGGAACAGTACTGAGTGCAGATTATTCCAAGGTGACTCCCGAGGGAGTGACAGATGATGATGTTATCTTTTCCTGGTCCAGACAGACCGGTGAGAAGGAACTTACCCAGGTAGGTACAGAAAAAACTTACACAGTGACTCAGGAGGATCTGGGTTATGTGCTGGTACTGGATATCACACCGGCAGAGAAGTCAGGATTTACCGGGAAACTCCAGGCCAAGACTCGGGAGGTGACAGCTACTCAGGAGGAAGCCCAGGCTGCTGCTGATAAGAAAGCTCAGGAGGAGCAGGATACAGAAGCCCAGCTGGAAGGCTCAGAAGAGGATGCAGAGTCGGAAGATGCTGAAAATGTCCAGCAGACAGAGGATGACAGTACAGAGGAAGATGATACACAGAATCCGGAACAGACAGAGGAAATGCAAATCTATACCCAGTCTGAGCTTCAGCCTGACGGTACAGAGAAAACTACAGATAAAACAGAGGATGTTCAGGAGACAGAAGCGCCGGAGAATGCAGAGAACACGGATGATGTGGAAAATGCACAGCAGGAGTTGTCCTATGAAGCAGTAGCTTCTGTAGAAGGTCAGGAAAATCCGGTGTGTGATTTTGGAACTATCCGGACAGAAGCCGGAGATAATGAATCCCAGACAATGTTTGTAGATATTAAAAATACCGGAACAGGTGCTCTGAATTTCAAAGCAATCAGCCCGGAGCATTTTATGGTAGCGGACATAGAGGAGCCTCTGGCAGCGGGAGAGTCTGTCAGCGTATGGATTCAGCCAAGGAAGGAACTGGAGGAAGGTACTTATGATGACACCATTACCTATGAGACGGAAGAGGGAGCTGAGGTTTCCTTTGAAGTGAAGGCTGTAGTGGAAGCGGAAGAAGAGCCTGTTCTTGAACCTGATGATTCTGAAACTCCGGATGATTCTGAGAATCCGGAAACTCCGGACAATACGGAGGAACCAAGTGCAGAGCTTGGAAAGCTATCTATATCCACAGATCCGGCAGTACTTTCCTTTGCTGATCTGACAGAAGGCTATACACAGATCAGTGAGAGCCAGACAGTTACTGTGACGAATACAGGAGATGAGACAGTTACAGTAAAGCTTCCGGAGTCTGAGCATTTTGATATTACGCCGATGGATACACAGGCTGTATATACACTGGAGAAGGGGGCATCCTGTAGCTTTCATGTTCAGCCAAAAGCAGGATTAGCCCAGGGTGATTACAGTGATACACTTGTTTTTGGAATTGAAGAGGATGAGGCTACTGTGGCACAGGCAGAGGCCGGAGTCAGTGTAAAAGCAGAGGAGAAGCCGCAGGTTTCCCTGAAAGCAGATCCTTCCGAGATTATTTATGACCCGATGGAGGAGGGATACAATACTCCGGATTATGTGTATCGGATCACACTTACTAACACTGGAAATACAGCAGTGGATCTGACTCAGCCGCAGGCTCAGTATTTTGAAATTGGAGAGCTGTCTGCAACACAACTGGATCCCGGAGCAGAAGCAACCTTTACTGCAGTGCCCAAAACCGGTATGACAGCAGGCGAGTACAGTGAATCTATTCAGGTTACAGCCACAAATACAGACAGCCAGATTTCTGCAGTGGCCGAGATCAGTGCTTCGTTCAGTGTGACAAAACCAGCATGCAGAATTACCGGAATCCAGAATCCTTCTCACGTGAAGGGAGTAAAGAATGGTTCAGAGAAATCTGCTAAGGCATTGGGACTTCCTTCAAAAGTAGTTATTAATACTACAGAGGGGGAAATGAAGGCGAAGGTAAAATGGAATGTAAAGGAATGTACGTATGATCCATCTGTAAAGCAGGAGCAGACCTTCAAAGTAAATGGAACTGTAGTGCTTCCTGATGGAGTTGAAAATCCGGATCAGATCAGCCTGATCACAGCTGTAAAGGTAACTGTAAAAGCCGGACGTACTGCTCAGATTGCAGATCCGGCAAATAATAAGATCACAGGAATCAGTGCTGACGGATATACCACTCAGTCCAAGATTACATTTACAGCGGTAGGTGCAGGAATGGACAATGAAAGCCCGGGAAAGGGAGATGTGCGTTATGTTCCGGATCGCTGGACGGTGATCAATACAAACAGCTGGAGCCAGGCTCCGTACACGGCTGCTTTTGGAATTACCAAAGAGGGCACATATAATCTGACTGTTGTATTTAATGCTCAGCAGTATGATGGCAAAAGCTGGAAAAATACGGGAAAACAGGATACAAAGCAGGTAAGCTTTACGATTTCACAGCCAAAGGTTGTAATTACAGCTACTCCTACTCCTGTGCAGCAGAATCCGGCTGCGAATCAGAAGAAGGCAGTGCAGACCGGAGATACCACCAATATCATGCCGTTTGTACTGATTCTTGCCATTGCAGCAGGTGCTATTGCGGGAGTTGTAGTTTACAAGAAAAAGAAAAAATAAATAGTTATGACAGTTAAATGTTAATGAATTATTAGCACTCATTTTAAATGAGTGCTAATTTTTGCTTGACTTTTAGTTCATAAGGTATTACTATATCTTTCAGAGTTACAGAAAATCTGAAAGATATAAAAGGAGTGTGGACAGCATGGCTGTAAAACATGGAAGTTTATCAATTAACAGCGAAAATATTTTCCCGATCATTAAAAAGTGGCTGTATTCAGACCATGATATTTTTGTAAGAGAGCTGGTATCCAATGGATGTGATGCCATTACCAAGCTGAAAAAGCTGGAGGTAATGGGCGAATATACATTCCCAGAAGGATATAAGCCGGAGATTCAGGTAATCGTAGATCCAGATGGAAAAACTCTGAAATTTATTGATAATGGTATCGGTATGACTGCGGATGAGGTAGAGAATTATATTACTCAGATCGCTTTTTCCGGTGCGACTCAGTTCCTGGAGAAATACAAGGATAAGACAACAGATGACCAGATGATCGGTCACTTTGGACTGGGATTCTATTCTGCATTTATGGTGGCAGATGAAGTACATATTGACACCCTTTCCTATACAGAGGGAGCGGTACCTGTGCACTGGTCCTGCGATGGCGGTACAGAGTATGATATCCAGGAAGGCAACAAGACAACTGTTGGAACAGAGATCACACTTTTCCTTAATGAAGACTGCCTGGAATTTGCCAACGAATACCGTATGCGTGAAGTACTGGAGAAATATTGTTCCTTTATGCCGGTAAATATTTATCTTTCTAAAGCAAACGCACCTCAGGAATATGAGACTATCGATGAATCAGAATTAAAAGATGATGATGTAGTGGTAGAGCATATCCATGAGGATGCTAAAACTGAAGAAAAAGAGAATGAAAACGGAGAGAAGGAAGTAGTTGAGATTTCTCCGGCAAGGGAGAAAGTTAAGATTAATAAACGTCCGGTTTCTCTCAGTGATACCAACCCGCTTTGGATGAAGCACCCCAATGAGTGTACAGATGAGGAGTACAAAGATTTCTACCGTAAAGTATTTATGGATTACAAGGAACCGCTGTTCTGGATTCATCTCAATATGGATTATCCGTTCAACTTAAAGGGAATTCTGTATTTCCCAAAGATTAACACAGAGTATGATTCTATTGAAGGAACCATTAAACTGTACAACAATCAGGTATTTATTGCTGATAATATTAAGGAAGTTATTCCTGAGTTCCTTCTCCTGCTTAAAGGCGTGATCGATTGTCCGGATCTTCCTCTGAACGTGTCAAGAAGTGCACTGCAGAATGATGGATTTGTCAAGAAGATTTCTGAGTATATTTCCAAAAAGGTAGCTGATAAGCTTACCGGAATGTGCAAAACAGACAGAGAAAGCTATGAAAAATACTGGGATGATATCAGTCCGTTTATTAAATATGGTTGTATTAAAGATACCAAATTTGCAGAGAAGATAGGTGATTACGTACTCTTTAAGAATCTGGATGGTAAATATCTTACTCTCAAGGATTGCATAGAAGAGAATAAAAAGACAACAGAGACAGCTGAGGAAGCTGCAGATCAGACAGAGTCAAAAGAGGCTGATGCAGCAGACACAGACAAAGCAGAAGAGAAAGAACCGGAGAAGACAACAATTTTCTATGTAACGGATGAAATCCAGCAGAGTCAGTATATCAATATGTTTAAGGAAGCCGGCAAGGACGCCGTGATTCTGAAACATAATATTGACAGCCCGTTTATTTCCAGCCTGGAGCAGAAACATCAGGATGTACAGTTCAAGAGAATTGATGCAGATCTGACAGAAGAAATGAAGGGTGAGGGTACTGCTGACGAAGCGGCTGCCAAAGAATTGACGGAGCTTTTCCGTAAGAATCTGAATAAGGATAAACTTGAGGTTCATGTAGAGAATCTGAAGAATGAAAATGTATCTGCAATGGTTACCCTTTCCGAAGAAAGCCGCCGTATGCAGGATATGATGAAAATGTATGGAATGGGTGGTATGGATCCGAATATGTTTGGCGGACAGGAAACACTGGTACTTAATGCGAACCATCCACTGGTAAAATATTTGGCAGAAAATAAGGATTCAGATAAAGCCCCTGTAATCTGTGAACAGCTTTATGATCTGGCAATGCTCAGCCATAAGCAGCTTTCACCGGATGAAATGACAAAATTTGTACAGAGAAGCAATGATGTGTTGATGATGCTTACAAAATAATGTGCAGTGATTTTGTGGTTTACTGTCCGTTGGGGAGAGTAGAAGCAGTTTTGTGAAAAATTACGATAGTCCTGGAAAAGTTTCGAAACATGGCGAAAAAACATGGAGAGAACAACCGGGACTATCGTTTTTAGTACTTTTATATTGACAAATGGCGTATAAATTTTTATCATTAATTTGCTGGTATTTTAATAATTATATATGATTCTCTTTATAAGTGACAATATTTCCGAAAAACTGAGTATGTCGTAAAAACGCTAAAGGTGTATTACAAAAAATGTAAAAAGGACGACTGTCCAGTTAAGGAGGAAAAAAAGTATGAGTGAAGTGTATGGACTGATCAGAAAATTAGGAGCGACATCTAAATATAAGGGATATTATTATGTCGCGGAAGCTGTGAATATGGCGAAAGAACTGCAGGAGCGGCCGATGAAGATCACAAAGGATATTTATCCTATTCTGGCAAGAAAATACAAGTCAACACCATCTAATGTGGAACATAATATCAGGACATTGGTAAATATCTGCTGGATCAATCACAAAGAAGATCTGGAACTGATCGCAGGATGTTCCATGGAGGATAAACCTACAAACAGTGAATTCATTGATATTCTGGCATATTATCTGAATAAAACAGAGGAAATGTCAAAATAGCAGAGGCTTATAGTCTCTGAAACTGAATATGATTTCCTTCAAGAAATCTGCACAGCATGTCGTCCCAGAGATGCTCGGGCTTCTTGTCCAGGGAAAAGGAGGAGTAGGAAACGCCGGCGGTACATAACAAAAATTTGCTTTTGTACTGAATGTTAAGATAAAAATTACATACTGAGGTTGTGGATTGACTTCCAAGATTCTTCAAAAGGTTCTGTGCTTGAAAAGGAGAGAGCTGGAACACGATTTTGAAGTGCAGTGGTGTGCGCTTACCGCGGATGATGGAAAAACAGTAAGGTTTGACATCGCGCCACAGGGAATATTCCACAGCTTCTTTTTTATATTCCTCTACAGTGTCTGTGTCAAAAAAATCCTGCTGGAGATGCCCGTCAATGGTGAAGGTATTAAATGTAGTGACGGAAGCTTCAACCAGAGAAAAATTGTCAAATACTTCACCGATAAGCAGTTTATTCATAAAATCCTTAACATCTGAAATAGTTAATGCAAGCATAGAAATCCTTTCATGACTCCTGAAATTACCTTGCTGGCAGGTTTGTGATATCTATAGATATTACAGACTTAGACAGAAGTGTAGGAGTATTTTATTATTATAAATCAGATTGAAAAAAAAGAACAGAGTTTTTGAGAAAAAGGCTTTTCAAAAGGAAAACAGTATGATAAGATATATCTGGTATTCGAAACTACATATAATGGAAAAGAGGACGATATAATTGAGATATAAGATTGTCATAGATAGTTGTGGAGAACTTTTAGATGAATGGAAACAGGATGAGCATTTTGAATCTGTTCCCCTGACGTTAATGGTGGGAGCAGAACAGATTATAGATGATGAAACATTTAAACAGGGTGAATTTCTGCATAAGGTAGCAGAGTGTCCGGAGTGCCCAAAATCAGCATGTCCTTCTCCGGAGAGATATATGAGAGCCTATGACTGTGAGGCAGAGCATGTATATGCGGTTACATTGTCAGCAGAGCTGAGTGGCTCTTATAATAGCGCACTTCTTGGGAGAAACCTGAGTCTGGAGGATCATCCGGATAAAAAAATTCACGTGTTTAATTCCAGATCTGCTTCCATTGGTGAGACATTGATCGCACTGAAGATTCAGGAATGTGAAGAAAAGGGAATGAGCTTTGAGGAAGTAGTTGCTACAGTGGAACATTATATTTCAGGACAGCATACATTCTTTGTTCTTGAAAATCTGGAGACATTACGTAAGAATGGAAGATTGAGTAAGGTAAAAGCACTGGTTGCCAGTGCTCTGAAGATTAAGCCTGTAATGGGATCTACAGATGAGGGAACAATCTGCCAGCTGGACCAGGCCAGAGGAATGAACCGTGCCCTGATTAAAATGGTTGAGCAGGTGATTGAAAAAACGGCAGATAGCGCGGACAAGGTTTTAGCGATCAGCCATTGCAACTGCCCGGCCAGAGCACAGGTGCTCAAGGAAGCATTTCAGGAGAGAATGAAGCTTGCCAAAGTTGTTGTATTGGACACAGCAGGTGTCAGCTCCATGTATGCTAATGACGGCGGTGTGATTGTTGCAGTGTAATATGTGAAAAAACTGTGTCAATTTCAACCAATCGGGATTCTCTATTTCATTTTAGAAAAAGATGTGCTATAATTATTTAGCCGATGAAAGGAAATATGAGAAGCAAAGGAGATACATCATGAGTCAGAAGAAAGTTGATGCCTATAAAGCTAGGAAGAGCACACGGGGAAGAGCAGATAAGAAGGAAAAAATGATGTTTACCCTGGAAATGTTTGCCTGGGCATTTATATGTGTTGTAGTAGTTGCCTGGATTGGATATTCTGCATATGTAAAAGTGGCAGGAACCAAAGCAGAGATCGTACAGAATACTGTGCTGGATACCAGTGCGCTGGATAATTATATTTCTGGTATTGATACTGATGAGGATGCAGACACTACAGAAGAGACTGCAGATGATACAGACGCTGCTGATACAACAGAGGATGAGAATGCAGAGGCAGCAGACGATACTACAGCCACAGAGGATACAGCAGATGACAGTACAGAGACTGCAGATGATACTGCGGCAACAGAAGAGACTGCAGATTCTGCAGCAAAATAATAAATAATAAATGAGAATAAAAAAATCCCCCGGAAGATCCGGGGGTTTTTTTGAGGTCTATCCGTGTTAAAAGTGCGGAATTCAATCCTCTTACGTTAACGGAAATTATAAATTATAATTTTGTAACGTTTGCAGCCTGCATGCCACGTGCGCCTTCTGTTAAGTCGTATGTTACAGCCTGGCCTTCTTCAAGGGATTTGAATCCTTCACCATTGATAGCGGAGAAATGTACAAATACGTCTGCACCGTCTTCACCAGTGATAAATCCGTAACCTTTTTCTGCGTTGAACCATTTTACAGTTCCCTTGTTCATGTTGTTACCTCCATAAAAAATAAAAAAGTTAAAAAGCTTCTGGCAAAAAAAATCACCAGATTTTACAGATTATATGAAGTAATATAATCTCTAAAAACCAGTGATTATATAATTTGATAATCCAGATATGAACTGATTATATATCCCGTATTTTAAAATGTCAAGCATAAAACAGAATGTTATTGTTTATTGATTTTAAAAGGGGAAAAAAAGACTTTATTAAATAGGCAGTTTCGTGTATTATGTATATTAGGTATGCTATAATGCTGACAAGACGCATTGTAAGTAAATAATATATTGAAGTGATGAAGGGAGAGAATTACATGGGGATTCTTATTCGTGGCGGCCGTATCATAGATGCAGCAACCGACACTGATAAAATCGGTGATATTTATCTGGAAGACGGAATGATCAAAGAGATTGGCGATCAGTTGACAACGAAAGAAAAAAGCGACAGAGTGATCGATGCAAAGGGCTGTCTGGTTATGCCTGGTCTGATCGATCTGCATGTACATTTCAGAGATCCCGGACAGACACAGAAGGAAGATATAGAGACTGGTTCACGGGCAGCAGCCAGAGGCGGAGTGACTACAGTGGTAGCTATGCCAAATACTTCCCCGGTGATCGACAGGCCGGACCGTGTAAACTATGTACATAATAAAGCAGCCCAATTGTCCGGTATCCATGTGCTTCAGGCCGGAGCTATTACACAGGGAGAGAAAGGACAGGAGCTTTCTGATATAGAGGGAATGGTAAAGGCGGGAATTCCTGCTCTTTCTGAGGATGGCAAATCTGTTATGAATTCTTTTCTGTGCAAAGAAGCTATGGAAATTGCCAGAGATCTGGATATCCCTATCTTTGCACATTGTGAAGACATTGATCTTAGAGGAAAGGGCTGTATGAATGATGATGAGAATGCAGCCAGACTGGGATTGCCGGGAATCTGTAATGCAGTGGAGGATGTGATCGCAGCCAGAGATATTCTGCTTGCCAGAGAGACCGGTGCCAGACTTCATCTGTGCCACTGTTCGACAGAGGGAGTAGCCAAAATGATGAAGATGGTGGAGAAAGAGGGGCTGAAGAATATCACTGCCGAAGTGTGTCCGCATCACTTTATACTTACCTCAGATGATATTAAGGAAGATGATCCGAATTATAAAATGAATCCGCCTCTCCGAACACAGAAGGATGTGGATGCACTGATCGCAGGTCTGAAGGATGGTTCTTTTCAGGTGATCAGTACAGATCATGCACCTCATACAATGTCTGATAAGGCTGGCTCTATCCGTAATGCAGCATTTGGAATTGTGGGAATTGAAACCAGTTTTGCATTGACTTATACAGCACTTGTAGATAAAGGTATTCTTACGTTAAAACAGCTTGTGGAAAAAATGAGCTGGAATCCGGCGCAGATATTAAAGAGTGAGCGTGGAACTCTGCAGGAAGGACATCCGGCAGATGTGATCATTGCAGATGTGGATCACGAATATGTTATTGATAAAAATGAATTTGCATCCAAAGGACAGAATACCCCGTTTGACGGCTGGAAGGTAAAGGGAAAGATTCTCTGTACCATCAGTGATGGAAAAATTGTATATCAGGATAAATTATAAAACAGATATCAGGAGGAAAAACCATGATTAACAAACTTGTTGAAAAAATTCAGAAAACAAACGCACCTATCGTAGTAGGACTGGACCCTATGCTTAATTATATCCCACAACATATCCAGGATAAAGCTTTTCGGGAACTGGGAGAAACTCTGGAGGGTGCAGCCGAAGCAATCTGGCAGTATAATAAGGGGATTGTAGATGCAATCTGTGATCTGGTACCTGCAGTGAAACCACAGATTGCCATGTATGAGCAGTTTGGAATTCCCGGAATGATGGCATACAAAAATACAGTAGATTACTGTAAGGAGAAAGGTCTGGTAGTGATCGGCGATATCAAACGTGGTGATATCGGTTCTACTTCTGCAGCTTATGCAGTAGGTCATTTGGGCAAGGTGCAGGTAGGAAGCAAGAAATATGCAGGCTTTGACGAAGATTTTGCCACAGTAAATCCATATCTGGGTTCTGATGGTGTGAAGCCATTTATTGATGTATGTAAAGAAGAAAATAAGGGTATTTTTGTACTGGTAAAAACTTCCAATCCTTCCAGTGGAGAATTCCAGGACAGAATGATTGACGGACGTCCTCTTTATGAGTGGGTTGGCGAGAAAGTTGCCCAGTGGGGCGAGGAACACATGGGAGACAGCTACAGCTATGTAGGTGCAGTAGTAGGTGCTACATATCCTGAGATGGGGAAAGTTCTCCGTAAGGTTATGCCAAAGGCTTATATTCTGGTTCCGGGATATGGGGCACAGGGCGGCAAGGGCGCAGACCTGGTACACTTCTTTAACGAAGACGGACTGGGCGCTATTGTGAACTCTTCCCGCGGAATTATTGCGGCATACAAGCAGGAAAAATATGCTTCCTTTGGAGAACTGAATTATGCAGATGCTTCCCGTCAGGCTGTTAAAGATATGATTGAAGATATCAGTAGTGCGTTAAACAACCGCTAGGAGGTCTGCTATGAGTGAGAAAAAAAGAGAAAACTGTACAGTTGTAAGTCAGGAATGTATTGCTGCAGGTATTTACAGTTTGTGGATCCAGACTGAAAAAATTGCAGCAGATGCGAAACCGGGACAATTTGTTTCTATGTATACAAAGGATAAAACAAAGCTTCTCCCCAGACCGATCAGTATCTGCGAGATTGATAAGGAACAGGGGCGACTTCATCTGGTATACAGAGTGACAGGAGAAAATACAGGTACAGAGGAATTTTCACATCTGCAGCCTGGAGATACCCTGCCTGTGATCGGGCCTCTGGGAAATGGCTTTCCGGTAGAAAAAGCAGAAGGAAAGAGAGTGTTCCTTATGGGAGGTGGTATTGGTGTTCCTCCGATCCTGGAGCTTGCCAAGGAGATGAACTGCGCAGAGAAGCAGATAGTAGTCGGATATAGAGATTGCCATACTTTCCTGCGTGAGGAATTTGAGGCAGCAGGGACTTTATACATTTCTACAGAAGATGGCAGTGTAGGTACAAAGGGAAATGTTATGGATGCGATCAGGGAGAAAAAGCTTCAGGCAGATATGATTTATGCCTGTGGACCCACTCCTATGCTTCGTGCGATTAAGCAATATGCCGAAGAAAATAATATGGAATGTTATATTTCGCTTGAGGAACGTATGGCTTGCGGGATTGGCGCCTGCCTTGCCTGTGTTTGTAAATCCAGAGAGAAGGATGCTCACAGCAATGTGAATAATAAAAGAATCTGTAAGGATGGTCCTGTATTTCTTTCTACGGAGGTGGAAATCTGATGAATATGAGCGTAAATATTGCCGGCGTAGAATGGAAAAATCCGGTAACTGTAGCATCCGGAACCTTTGGCTCCGGAGAAGAATTCTCTGAATATGTGAATCTGAACAAATTAGGTGCGGTGACTACCAAGGGTGTGGCAAATGTCCCATGGGCCGGAAATCCTACTCCCAGAGTGGCTGAGGTTTATGGCGGTATGATGAATGCCATTGGCCTGCAGAATCCGGGAATTGATCTTTTCTGCAAAAGAGATATTCCGTTTTTAAAAAAATATGATACCAAAATCATAGTTAATGTATGTGGCCATGCACCGGAGGAATATCTGGCTGTGGTAGAACGTCTGGCAGAGGAACCTATTGATATGATGGAAATCAATATTTCCTGCCCAAATGTAAATGCCGGTTTCCTTGCATTTGGACAGGATGCCCGTCATGTAGAGGAGTTGACTGCCCAGATTAAGAAAATCGCCAAACAGCCGGTGATCATGAAACTTACCCCTAATGTGACAGACATCACAGAAATTGCCAAGGGAGCAGAGGCTGGCGGAGCAGATGCAGTTTCTTTGATCAATACTCTTACAGGTATGAAGATTGACATTAACCGGAAGACCTTTGCACTGGCAAATAAGACAGGCGGTGTTTCGGGACCGATTGTGAAACCGGTCGCAGTGCGCATGGTTTATCAGGTGGCGCAGGCTGTGAAAATACCTATCATTGGTATGGGCGGTATTTCCTGTGCTGAGGATGCGATTGAATTTATTCTTGCAGGCGCCAGTGCAGTGTCTGTGGGAACTGCCAATTTCCACAATCCTGCAGTTACCATGGAAGTGATCGATGGAATAGAAGCTTATATGAAGAAGAATGGCTTTGAGTCAGTTAAGGATATGGTTGGTATTGTAAAATAATGTAACTGTGAAGAACTGTACAGCTACAAAAATGAAATTTAGGAGGCACAAAATGGAACAGTATAAAAAAGAATTTATTGAATTTATGGTAGACAGCCAGGTGCTGAAATTTGGCGAATTCACTCTGAAAAGTGGCAGAAAATCCCCATTTTTTATGAATGCAGGAGGATATGTGACAGGTTCTCAGTTAAAGAAACTGGGAGAATACTATGCACATGCTATCCATGACAAATATGGCGATGACTTTGATGTGCTTTTCGGACCTGCATACAAAGGAATTCCGCTGAGTGTAGTTACAGCCATTGCTTTCAGCGAATTATATGGAAAAGAGATCCGTTATTGTTCAGACCGTAAAGAAGAGAAGGATCACGGTGCTGACAAGGGAAGCTTTTTGGGAAGCAAACTTCAGGATGGCGACAGAGTGGTAATGATCGAGGATGTTACTACATCAGGAAAGTCTATGGAGGAGACAGTACCTAAGGTAAGAGGAGCTGCCAATGTAGAAATCGTTGGTCTTATGGTATCTCTGGACCGTATGGAAGTAGGCAAAGGCGGTGTAAAATGTGCACTGGATGAAGTACATGATCTGTATGGATTTGAGACCAATGCGATCGTTACCATGGCAGAGGTAATTGAGCATCTTTACAATAAAGAATATAAGGGTAAAGTAATTATTGATGATACATTAAAGGATGCTATTGATGCATATTATGCGCAGTATGGTGCAAAATAAGCAAATGAGCAGGGAGGAATGACCATGAATGAAAGAATTTATAAAACCATGTCTTCCACAGGTGCATGCAGTCTGGCAGTGGGAATTATCATACTTGCCACAGGAATAACTGCCGGTATTATGATGATCATAAACGGTGCAAGACTGCTGAAGAAAAAATCTGAAATACTTTTATAGTTGGTAATGTTGCCGTCTGGCAACATATCCGTTTAGACTGTAAAGCCGCGCGGAAACCGGATGTATACGTTCCGTGCGGCTTTTACGTAGAAATAGGGGAAAATAAAATTTTGAAAAAAGAAACAAAACATATTATCAGGGGACTGGGGCTGGTTTGTTTTACTCTGTATGTACTGGCATTGGTTTATTTCCTCTTTTTTTCGGAAAAATATGGAAGAGCAGTTGTGACAGAACAGGAATTCAGATATAATCTGGTACCTTTTGTGGAAATACGGAGGTTCTGGGTATACAGAAAACAGCTTGGATTTGCAGCAGTATTTACGAATCTGGTGGGCAATGTGGCAGGATTTTTACCCTTTGGATTTATTCTGCCTGTTATTACAGAAAAAATGCGAAGTGGTATTCTGATCACTTTGGCTGGGTTTGGATTAAGCCTGACGGTGGAGGTAATTCAGCTGATAACCAAGGTAGGATGCTTTGATGTGGATGATATGATTCTGAATACAGCAGGAGCAGCACTGGGATATCTGCTTTTTTTTATCTGTGATCATCTGAGGAGAAAGATTTATGGCAAAAAGATATAGATATGCTTTTGTGAAAAAGCAGGAAGCTCGAAAGGGAAAACTGTCCACAGGACTGGCAGCAGCTTCATTGGTTCTGTTTTTAGCAGCAGTGATGTTGGCCTGTGTATTTAATGGTGAAATGGGATATATTGTAGGAGGCATCAGCCTTTTTGCAATGCTGCTGTCTGTGTATGGTTTTATTATGGGGCTGCTGAGTTTTTCGGAAACAGGCAGAAATCATCGTACCAGTATGATCGGATCTATTTTAAATGGTATGATCATGATTGGCTGGCTGGGAATGTATCTGCTTGGAATGACTAATATTTAAGGAGATGAAGATTTGGACGAATGGGTTATGGAACGGTATAAGCTGGCGAAGGAAAGAATTGTACAGATACCTGAAGAAAATATAGTAAAAATGCCATATCAGGACTTTTTTATAAAAGAGGCAGAATTTCTGCAGAAAGTAATTTCTGTGATGGATGAAAATCAGGAGCAGGATAAGACTTTGGAGGAACTACAGGCACAGAACTATGAACTGTATCAGGATGTGCTTCCGCAGAATTATGAAAAGTCCTATGGAAATCCTGTTTATGCACAGAAAATGCTGGGAGAATATGGAAGAGCTTTTACTTTCCTTTATACAGAACTGCATGGAACCATTGGCTATGCTTTTGAAAAAAAAGTCTGGGATATTACAGTAGGTCTGGAACTTTTTCTGGAAATGTATTCTGCGTTTTCGGAAGAGGAACTGCCGGCTGAGAAGCAGGTGAGAGAAATCCTGCTTTCCTATGTGAATGATTATTGCCAGGATATGGTAGAGACCAGGATCAGGGAAGGGGTTGACCCGGAAGAAGATTTTGCTGTAAATATTATTATGAAATCTGATCTGAATGATCTGCGATATCTGTACAGATTTGGAGAATACATCTCAGAGAGCCAGCTGGAGACTGCCAGATTTTTAAACTCCATGTCCCAGGAAGAAATAGACAGTATGGCAGGTACTTATACAGAAGGGTACCGTATGGGCTTTGTTACAGGCAGAAAAGATATCAGGAAGAAGAAGACAGTAAATATCCGTTATGAGCTGGGATTTGAACGTATGGTTAAAGCTGCCATACTGCAGTTTGAGGAAATGGGACTGAAGGCTGTGATCTATCGTCATGCACTTCATGCAGTGAACAAAAGAAGTCAGAATCGTGTTGGTTTTACAGGTGCAGTTGCCAATCCGCAGTTTGATTATGACCACAGGCAGGATAGTGCTCTGTTTATGGATTCTGATTTTGTTAAACGTAAGCTTCGCGCAATGCAGACCTCTTATGATGAATATGCAGACCTGGCAGAGGTTCATGGTGGTCCTGCAGTGATCGAGACTTTTGGGGAGAAACCATTTTCGCCGGTGAACAAGGAAGAGTGCTGGACCTTTAGCGAAGCACAGCAGAAATTACAGGTGGAGCTGGATAATGAATCCGGGCAGATCGTGAACCGATATATTAAAGGCGAAGAGAGAAGTTTCACAATCATTGCTTATCCCATCCCTGAGATTGGAGAAAATTTCCAGGACATTTTCCGTGAGATTGTAAAAATAAATACATTGGATTATAAAAAATACCAGAAAATCCAACAGACTATCATTGATACTCTGGATACCTGTGAATGGGTGGAAATCAAGGGAAAAGGAGATAATGAGACAGATTTGCTTATCCATCTTCATACCCTTACAGATCCTCAAAAACAGACAAATTTCGAGAACTGTGTGGCAGATGTGAATATACCTCTGGGAGAAGTGTTCACATCTCCGGTGCTGGCAGGAACCGGCGGCATTCTTCATGTTTCCAAGGTATATCTTAATGGACTGCAGTTCTGTGACTTGAAACTGGTATTTGACTGTGGTCAGGTTATTGATTATACCTGTAGTAATTTTGATACGGAGGAAGAGAACCGGAAATATATTGAGGATAATATTCTGTTTCATCATCCCAGACTGGCTATGGGAGAGTTTGCGATAGGTACTAACACTACTGCCTATGTGGCAGCACAGAAATATGATATTGCAGACAAATTACCGATTCTCATTGCAGAGAAAATGGGACCTCATTTTGCAGTGGGAGATACTTGTTACAGCTGGGCTGAAGATACGCCTGTATATAATCCTGACGGCAAGGAGATTATCGCCAGGGACAATGAGATTTCAGAGATGCGTAAGGATGATGTAAGTCTGGCTTATTATGGATGTCATACGGACATTACCATTCCTTATGATGAACTGGGTAGTATCCGTGCAGTGGATGATGATGGCGGTATGATCTCTGTCATTGAGGACGGACGATTTGTGCTGCCGGGTACAGAAGCATTGAATGAAGCTTTCGGAGAATTGTAATTTTTAGGTTACTGACGTTATCTTTATTGACAGAACCGGAGAATCTTAGTAGAATCTACCATTAGAGAGAGTTGAAAGCAAATATCTTTCTAACGAATGAAGCATCTAAAGAGAAAAGGAGAATAATTATGGCAAAAGTAGGAATTGTGATGGGCAGCGACTCAGATATGCCAATCATGAGCAAGGCAGCAGCTATTCTGGACAAGCTTGGAATTGACTATGAAATGAAAATTATTTCCGCACACAGAGAACCGGATGTATTCTTTGAATATGCGAAAACCGCTGAGGAGAAAGGATTTAAAGTAATTATTGCCGGAGCAGGAATGGCAGCACATCTGCCTGGAATGTGCGCAGCAATCTTCCCAATGCCTGTAATTGGTATTCCGATGCACACCACCTCACTGGGAGGCAGGGATTCCCTTTATTCTATTGTACAGATGCCATCCGGAATTCCGGTAGCTACCGTAGCAATCAACGGTGGGGCTAATGCAGGACTTCTGGCAGCAAAGATCCTGGCAACTTCAGACGCAGAGCTTCTTGACCGGTTAAAAGCATATAGTCAGGAACTGAAAGAGCAGGTAGAAGCAAAGGATGCCAGACTGCAGGAAGTTGGATATAAGAATTATTGATCAATAATGGACTGAAAATAATAATAGGAAAGAGCCAGTACAGAAACTGAAGCTTATGGAGGATGATTATGGATTACAAGACAGCCGGAGTAGATATTGAAGCTGGATACAAATCAGTAGAGTTAATGAAGGAACATGTAAAGAGAACTATGCGTGAGGAGGTTCTGGGAGGCCTTGGCGGATTTTCCGGAGCTTTTTCCCTGGCTAAGATCAAGGATATGGAAGAACCAGTTCTTTTGTCAGGTACTGACGGTTGTGGAACAAAGGTAAAACTTGCCATGGTTATGGATAAACATGATACCATCGGTATTGATGCAGTTGCCATGTGTGTGAATGATATTGCCTGCGCAGGTGGTGAGCCATTATTCTTCTTGGATTATATTGCCTGTGGAAAAAATTATCCGGAAAAAATTGCTGCTATTGTAGGCGGCGTGGCAGAGGGATGTGTACAGTCTGAGGCTGCCCTCATTGGTGGCGAGACAGCGGAACATCCGGGACTTATGCCTGAGGATGAGTATGATCTGGCTGGTTTTGCAGTAGGAGTATGTGATAAAAAAGAAATGATCACAGGTGAGAAGCTGAAAGCAGGGGATGTACTGATCGGTATGGCTTCTACAGGTGTGCACAGTAATGGATTTTCCCTGGTGCGCAAGGTGTTTGAGATGACAAAGGAATCTCTGGATACCTATTATGAGGAACTGGGAATGACTCTGGGAGAAGCTCTTTTAGCACCTACCAGAATTTATGTAAAAGCATTAAAGAGCATCAAAAATACAGGTGTCTGTGTACATGCATGCAGTCATATCACAGGAGGCGGTTTCTATGAGAATATTCCGCGTATGCTTAAAGAAGGCACTCATGCAGTAATTGAAAAAGACAGCTATCCGGTACTTCCAATTTTTAAACTTCTGGCTCAGAAGGGAAATATTGATGAGCAGATGATGTATAATACATATAATATGGGATTAGGAATGATTCTGGCGGTAGATTCTGCAGATGTGGATAAAACTATGGAAGCAATCAAAGCAGCAGGAGATACTCCATACGTGGTTGGACGTATTGAGAACGGAGAAAAGGGAGTGACCTTATGTTAAAGGTTGGCGTACTGGTTTCCGGCGGAGGAACCAATCTCCAGGCAATCCTGGATGCCATTGATAATGGAAAAATCACAAATGCAGAGGTTTCTCTGGTGATCAGTAATAATCCAAATGCCTATGCATTGGAGAGAGCGAAGAATCATAACATAGAGGCAGCATGCATTTCGCCGAAGAAATTTGAAAGCAGAGAAGAATTCCATAAGGCGCTGCTGGCAAAACTTCAGGAAAGTGGTGTGGAACTGGTGGTGTTGGCCGGATTCCTGGTAGCGATTCCTCCGATGATAGTGGAAGCTTTTCCTAACAGGATCATCAACATTCATCCGTCATTGATTCCGTCTTTTTGCGGTGTGGGCTTTTATGGCCTTCATGTTCATGAAAAGGCACTGGAAAGAGGTGTCCGTGTAACAGGGGCAACTGTGCATTTTGTAGATACCGGTACAGATACAGGACCTATTATTCTGCAGAAAGCAGTAAAGATCAAGCAGGGAGATACTCCTGAGATTCTGCAGAGAAGAGTAATGGAAAAGGCAGAATGGAAAATTTTACCAAAAGCTATTAACCTTATTGCAAATGGCAAGGTATCTGTAGAAAACGGAAAAGTACGGATGAGTTAAGCATAGGCAGAATACTGGCTGAAAAACGTGGAGATTATCAGATGGACAAATAGAGTTCCGGGGCCTTCCCCGGAACTGACATAGATAAGGAGCAGATAAAATGAAGGTTTTGATCGTAGGCAGCGGCGGAAGAGAACATGCTATTGCGTGGAGTGTGTCTAAAAGCCCAAAGGTAGATAAGATTTACTGTGCACCAGGAAATGCAGGAATTGCAGAGCTGGCTGAGTGTGTGGATATTGGTGCCATGGAATTTGACAGACTGGCAGATTTTGCCCAGGAGAAAGGGATTGACCTGACTATCATTGGTATGGATGATCCGCTGGTGGGTGGTATTGTAGATGTGTTTGAGGCAAAAGGACTGAGAGTATTCGGACCTCGTAAAAATGCGGCTGTTCTGGAAGGCTCCAAGGCTTTTTCCAAGGATCTGATGAAGAAATATAATATTCCTACTGCTGCATATGAGAATTTTGATGATCCTAAAAAGGCTCTGGAATATCTTCGTACAGAAGCAAAGTTTCCGATTGTGCTGAAGGCTGACGGTCTGGCTTTGGGGAAAGGTGTACTGATCTGTAACAATCTGCAGGAAGCCGAAGATGGTGTAAAAGAAATCATGGAGGATAAGAAATTTGGCACTGCCGGAAACACTATGGTTATTGAGGAGTTTATGACAGGACGTGAGGTATCTGTTCTTTCTTTTGTGGATGGCAGCACGATCCGTACCATGACTTCTGCACAGGATCATAAGCGGGCTCAGGATGGTGACCAGGGCTTAAATACCGGCGGTATGGGTACTTTTTCTCCAAGTCCCTTCTATACAGATGAGGTGGATGAGTTCTGCAGAAAATATGTTTATCAGCCTACAGTGGATGCTATGGCTGCAGAAGGAAGACCTTTTAAAGGGATTATTTTCTTTGGCCTGATGCTTACTGCTGATGGTCCGAAGGTGTTGGAATATAATGCACGTTTTGGAGACCCGGAAGCGCAGGTAGTACTGCCGCGTATGAAGAATGATATTGTAGAAGTAATGGAAGCCTGTATTGACGGCAAACTGGATCAGGTGGATCTGCAGTTTGAGGATAATGCAGCTGTATGTGTGGTTCTGGCCAGCGATGGATATCCTGTGAAATATGAAAAGGAAGTTCCGATGTATGGATTTGAAAACTTTAAAGACAAAGAAGGCTATTATTGTTTCCATGCAGGAACAAAGCAAAAGGATGGTCAGATTGTAACAAATGGCGGTCGTGTGCTGGGAATTACAGCAACAGGTAAGGATCTGAAAGAAGCGCGAAAGAACGCTTATGCAGCTACAGAGTGGATTTCCTTTGCCAATAAGTATATGAGACATGATATTGGAAAGGCAATTGACGAGGCATAAGGACAACCTTTACAATTTGAGATTATGAAAGAGAGATTGTCAGGATGGCAATCTCCTTTTTTATGCATATTAAGCACTTTTTACATGAATTACCTTTACTTATTAGATATTTTGTTATAAAATATAAAAGAATTGCAGTGAATGAATATCCGCTTGACTCCTGCTCCATGGATAGCGGGGTATTGCAGATTATAATAGAATTGAGACAGAGAGGGTAAGACAATGGCAATCAGTAAAGAAGATGCAATCAAGGAATTACAGAACAGAGATATGGTATATGTGGCTTATTCACAGTTTACCAAGCTTCCATATGTGAAATGCGATGAGGAAACTTTTAATGATCAGGCATGGATCTTTTCCACAGAGGAAGGAATTAAAGAATTTGGAAAAAAACTTCTAGATGATAAGGTTCTCCTTATGGGCATGCGCTATGAGAAAAAAGATTATCCAAGGTTATATGGTACTTTTTATGCAATTGGTGTGAATACAGTCATGTGGGTAGATGGTGAGGAACAGGTAGAAATTGATCTGCCGGATATTGCAAAGCAGCATGATCTGAGCAAGATTCCGGAGGAGCATAGACCTCTTTTGAATCCTACACTGGAGTTATCCGGTATTTATTTTATGCAGGAGCTTCGCCGTCCGGTAGAGAAGGAACAGCACGGTAATCTCCGTGAACTTGAAGAGGAACTACTGGTAAATATGCGTAAATCACAGTATCTGGTTGCTATGGAAGTAAATGAAGAGGATCCGAAACAGATCCGTATTCCATATCTTAAGAATAAGAATGAGGAAATTTTGCAGCCTGTATTTACAGATGTGATGGAACTGGAGAAATTTACTAAGGGACGTAAGCTTCGGATTGCTAAAGTTCCGTTAAATAAGCTTCCGGAACTGATGATTCAGCAGGCGAAAGCTTATGTAGTGAATCCTATGGGATTCAATCTGGTACTGACAAAGGAACAGCTTGAAAAAATTATTGGATAATATAAGATGCACATTATGCTGATGGTAAGCATAATGTGCATTTTTTGGTACAAATATTACGTCTGCTTAGTTTACGTCGGATAACACATAATAAAAGAGGTTGAGAAAAAAGGTCTTTGCAAAACTGGTGGTTTGTGCTAGTATATGTGTAACATAAAAAAGGAGTCGTATATGTATGGTGATTGAGATAGATTTCAGCAGTGATGAAGCAATATATATTCAGCTGACCAATCAGATCATCATGGGGATTGCCACAGCCAGGCTGCAGGAGGGGGACACACTTCCTTCTGTGAGACAGCTGGCAGATACTGTTGGCATCAATATGCACACAGTAAACAAAGCCTATTCACTGCTGCGGCAGGAAGGTTTTGTAACCATTGACCGCCGAAAGGGTGCAGTGATCTCTATTGATGTGAATAAGCGGAAGGCATTGGAGGATCTGAAACAGAATTTATCTGTGGCTCTGGCCAGAGGATGCTGCAAGAATGTGAGCCGTGAAGAGGTTCACCAGTTGATCGATGAGATATTTGATGAATATAAGATCTGAAAATTTGACTTGAATAAATAGCTATAAATTGGAGGTAATATGGATAATAAATTTACCAGACAGGCACAGAATGCCTTAAAACTGGCAAAAAATACAGCAAAATCCAGTGGACATGGTTATATTGGAACAGAACATCTGCTGGTGGGTCTGCTTAAAGAGCAGGAGGGAACCGCGGGAAAAGTTCTCCAGGAGTTTGAAGTGGAGGAAGACAGACTGATGAAACTGATCAGTGAGCTGATTACTCTTCCTCAGGGAGAAACCCTGACAAAGGAAACGGAAATTCTCAAGTACAGTCCCAGATCAGAACGAATTCTGAACCAGGCACATACAGATGCTGAAAATATGGAATGCAGTACAGGTACAGAGCACATTCTGCTGGCTTTATTAAAAGAGACAGATTGTGTGGCAACCAGACTTCTGTATACTATGGGAATAAATATTCAGAAGCTTTTTGCAGCTGTACTCAGTGCTATGGGATTTGACGATGATGCGATTGCAGAGGAATTCCGTTATGTGCAAAATGCCCGGAACAGAAAAGTAACAGCTACTCCAACACTTGACCAGTACAGCAGGGATCTGACAGAGCTGGCTGCTGCAGGCAGACTGGATCCGGTAATCGGACGTGAGAAAGAGATTAATCGTCTTATACAGATTCTCAGCAGAAGGACCAAAAACAATCCATGTCTGGTAGGTGAGCCCGGGGTGGGTAAGACTGCCATTGCAGAGGGGCTTGCCCAAAGAATTGTTATGGGAATGGTGCCGGATACTGTGCGGGATAAGCGTCTGGTAGTGCTTGATCTTTCAGGAATGGTGGCTGGCAGTAAGTACCGTGGGGAATTTGAAGAGCGTATCAAGAATGTGATCCAGGAAGTAAGGGAGCATCAGGGAATTCTTTTGTTCATTGATGAAATCCATACTATTATCGGAGCAGGTGGGGCTGAAGGTGCTTTGGATGCCTCTAATATCTTAAAACCCGCTTTATCCAGAGGAGAGATTCAGCTTATTGGAGCAACCACTTTGGATGAATATCGCAAGCATATTGAGAAGGATGCTGCCCTGGAGAGACGTTTCCAGCCTGTGACTGTGGAAGAGCCTTCTCCTGAGGAGGCTTATGAGATCCTGAAGGGTCTTAGGCCATATTATGAGAAGCATCATGGGGTAAGGATTGAAGATACAGCGTTAGAGGCTGCAGTAAAAATGTCCCAGCGTTATATTAACGATCGCTTCCTTCCTGATAAAGCTATTGATGTGGTGGATGAGGCTGCTTCAAAAATACAGCTGGCAGGCTATAAGTCTGAACCGGAGTTGGAAAAACTGGAACAGCAGCTGGAGGCAGTGAAGGATGAGAAAGAGGAGGCAGTGAAGGCGGCAGACTTAGCCAGGGCAAAGGAAATTCATGCCCGTCAGCTGGAACTGGAGACACAGATTGAGAAGTTTCGTATAAAAGTGGAACGCAAAAATAACAGAAAGAAACTGGTGGTAGATGAAGCTGCTGTTGCAGGCATTATTTCTGACTGGACAAAGATTCCGCTTCAGAGACTGACAGAAGGAGAAACCAAACGCCTGGCGCGTCTGGAAAAAGAACTGCACAAGCGGGTAATCGGTCAGGAAGAGGCGGTAAAAGCTGTTTCTCAGGCTGTAAAGCGAGGCAGAGTAGGGCTGAAAGATCCAAACAGACCCATCGGCTCCTTCCTTTTCCTGGGACCCACAGGGGTAGGTAAGACAGAGCTTTCCAAGGCTTTGGCTGAAGCTGTGTTTGGCAGTGAACAGGCTATGATCCGTGTAGATATGTCAGAGTATATGGAGAAGCACAGCGTATCTAAAATGATTGGTTCTCCTCCTGGATATGTGGGTTATGAGGAAGGAGGACAGCTTAGTGAGAAGGTCCGCAGAAATCCTTATAGTGTACTGCTTTTTGATGAGATTGAGAAAGCTCATCCGGATGTATTTAATATTTTGCTGCAGGTGTTAGATGATGGCCATATTACAGATGCCCAGGGAAGAAAAGTGGATTTCAAGCAGACGATCATTATCATGACCTCCAATGCAGGCGCACAGGCTATTATGGAACCGAAGCATCTGGGATTTATGTCCGGAAATGATGAGAAGAAAGATCACGAACGCATGAAGGGCGGTGTAATGGAGGAAGTCCGCAGGATTTTTAAACCGGAATTTCTGAACCGTATTGATGAGATTATTGTTTTCCATATGCTGAATAAAGAACAGATTAAGAAGATTGTTACACTTCTTCTGAAAACGCTGGAGAAGCGCTGTGCAGAGCAAATGGATATCTGCCTGACTGTAACAGGTGCAGTAAAGGATTTTATTGTGGAAAAAGGCTCTGATAATAAATATGGCGCCAGACCACTTCGACGTGCGATCCAGAGCAGAATTGAGGATGCGTTGGCAAACGAGATCCTGGAGGGCAAAATTAAAAAAGGGGATCATGTTCAGGTGAGACTCCATAAAGATGAAATCCTATTTGAAGTAAAAAAATAATGTTACAGATAGGAATGTATCACATATATTTTGTAAAATAAGTATTAAAATTCAGTATAGATACTGGTAAGATTTTAGGATTTATTATATAATAAAAACAATTAATGCCGAAGAATTTGTCTGCTTTTGTCAGATGAGAAATATTTGGGTGGGAAGTGTGTCCCATATTGCGGCAAACAAAAGAGTCTTAGGGAGGACATAAGGAAATGGCAGTAGTAAAAGAATTAATCCGCACAGAAGAGAATGGAGCAATCAGCTTTGGCGATTATGAACTGACACAGAAATCCAAGTTATCAGATTACCAGCACCAGGGCGATATGTATAAAGTGAAGACTTTCAGGGAGATTACCAAGCTGGAAAGAAACGGAATGTTCGTTTATGAATCTGTTCCGGGAACTTCAGTATTTGATCTTGTTCAGAGTGCGGACCAGATGGATTTCCATGTAGAGGGACCGGAAGATGCGCAGATTACAGTAGAAATGGAACCGGATACAGAGTATGAAGTATTTATCGAACAGGCAAGTACAGGAAAAATGAAGACGAATCTGGGCGGGAAGCTTTCTTTCAGTGTGGAGCTTGGAAATGCAGCAAGAGTAGAAGTTAAGATTGTAAAATGTTAAAAAATAAAAAGACAGTTTATTTTTGCCAGGAGTGTGGCTATGAATCTGCCAAGTGGATGGGACAGTGTCCGGGATGCAAGGCCTGGAATACTTTTGTGGAAGAAACAGTTTCTGCTAAGAAAAATCCTTCCGGCAATTTAAAGGCATCGGAGAAAAGACAGGATCCGGTAATTCTGAAGGATATCAGCCTGTCTGAAGATGAACGACAGACAACACAGATAGGAGAACTTGACAGGGTGCTGGGAGGCGGTATCGTCCCCGGCTCCCTTGTTTTAGTGGGTGGTGATCCGGGTATTGGTAAATCAACCCTGCTTTTGCAGGTGTGCAGAAATCTGGCAGAAAATCAGGTGGCGGTTCTTTATATTTCAGGTGAGGAGTCCCTGCGTCAGATTAAGCTGAGAGCGAATCGAATCGGAGATTTTAATGATAAAATGCAGCTTCTCTGTGAGACAAATCTGGAAGTGATCCGAGAGGTAATTGAGAGAAAAAAGCCAGATGTAGTTGTGATCGATTCTATTCAGACAATGTTTCATGAGGATGTCAGCTCTGCACCGGGAAGTGTATCTCAGGTCAGGGAGTCTACCAATATTTTAATGCAGATCGCCAAAGGTATGGGTATCTCTGTTTTTATTGTAGGACATGTGACAAAGGAAGGAAATGTGGCCGGACCAAGAGTCCTGGAACATATGGTAGATACAGTGCTCTACTTTGAGGGAGACCGTCATGCATCTTACCGTGTTCTGCGTGCTGTGAAGAACCGTTTTGGTTCTACAAATGAGATTGGTGTATTTGAAATGTGCAATACAGGACTGGAGGAAGTAAAAAATCCGTCAGAATACATGCTGAATGGAAGACCGGAGGATGCATCAGGTTCTGTTGTGGCATGCTCCATGGAAGGAACCCGTCCGATTCTGGTGGAGATTCAGGCTCTGGTGTGTCAAAGTAATTTTGGAATTCCTCGACGTACAGCAGTCGGTACAGATTTTAACAGGGTAAACCTGCTTATGGCTGTGCTAGAGAAGAAGGTTGGTATCCATTTGGGTACTTCGGATGCTTATGTGAATATTGCCGGAGGCATGAAAATGACAGAGCCTGCCATTGACCTGGGGATTTGCCTTGCCATTGTTTCCAGTTGTAAAGATGTGGTGATACCGGATAAGGTAATGGTATTTGGAGAGGTTGGTTTAAGTGGAGAGATCCGTGCAGTAAGCATGGCGGGACAGCGTGTGCAGGAGGCAAAGAAGCTAGGTTTTGAGACTGTTATGCTTCCGGAAGTATGTAAGTCTTCTGTGGGAAAGCCGGAAGGGATCAATCTGGTTTATGTGTCACAAATCCGTGATGCGATCAGTTATATTATGAGAAAATAGTTGTTGAGGAATCCATAAATATTGTTACGAGGAGAAAGCGTTATGGCAGATGGAATCGATACAGTGATTTTTGATATGGATGGAGTGATTTTTGATTCTGAAATACTCGTGCTGAGCTCATGGAAAGAGGTGGCAGGGCGTCATGGAATTCAGGATGTTGAGAAGGTATGTCATGAGTGCCTGGGAACCAATAGTGCTGTGAGTAAGCAGATTTTTCTGAGACATTATGGTCAGGATTTTCCCTATGATGAGTATAAAGCGGAGATGGCGGAAGTGTTTTTTGCCCATGCATCTGATGGGAAGCTGGCAAAGAAACAGGGAGTTGAGGAACTGCTGAAATATCTGAAAGAAAAGGGATTTAAAGTAGGAATTGCCAGTTCTACACGGGAGAAAATAGTACGCAGACAGATCTCGGAGGGGGGATTGCTGGAATATTTTGATCAGATCGTTGGAGGGGATATGGTAAAACATAGCAAACCGGAACCGGATATTTTTCTGGAAGCATGCGGGAGACTGGAATCAAAACCGGAAAATTGTTATGTGATAGAAGATTCTTATAATGGGATCAGGGCAGCATATGCAGCAGGAATGCATCCTATTATGGTGCCGGACCTGATGGAACCTACTGAGGAGATGAAGTACCTTGCAGAACAGATTCTGGGATCCCTTTGCGCAGTACAGGAATTTTTGCAGGAATCAGTCAGATAAATTCATTTGGTTTTAGAAGTGTCAGTAATTGAATAAAAAAGAAATCTGTTTTTCCTGGTGCTTATTTAAAAGCTTTTCCAGGAAAACAGATTTCTTTTTTTGTTATCTTAAGTTTTTGCTTATGAGAGAACTCCTGTTGACTGTAAAAACAAGATAAACATCATAACCGGTGCAACATAGCGGATCATGATACGATAAAGTTTTTTTCTGCGGAAATTTTTACCGTTTCGTTCCATTTCATCAATAACATAATCAGGTGTCATGACCCATCCGATCAGAATGGTGGAAAGTAATGCGATAAATGGCATCATAACACTGTTACTGATGTAATCCATGATATCAAGCAGCTGTCCTGTAGAACCATTGGGCAGTTTCACTTCTACATAGAAAATGCTGTATCCCAAAGCAATGATCGCAGAAGCGGCAAGATAAACTGCAGATAAAACAGAAACCGTTTTCTTTCTGCCTGTGTGGAAAATTTCCATACAGTTTGCAACAATGGATTCCAGCACAGAGATGCAGGATGACAGTGTTGCAAAAATAGCAGTTACAAAAAAGAGGATTCCTACAAATATGCCTGCTTTTCCCATGGCTGCAAAGACCTTTGGGAGAGATACAAACATAAGGCTTGGACCGGCTCCCATTCCCTCTGTTCCGGAAAATACGAATACAGCAGGGATGATCATGGCACCTGCAAGAAATGCAACTCCGGTGTCAAAAATTTCAATCTGATTAACAGCCTTGTTTAAGTCAACATCAGGCTTTACATAAGAACCGTAGGTGATCATGATTCCCATGGACACGCTGAGAGAGAAGAACAGCTGACTCATTGCATCCAGCAGAATCTGTAAAAATCTCTGTACAGTAAGCCCCTCAAGATTTGGGGTCAGGTAATAAAGAAATCCCTGGATCCCGGTATGTACCTGCCCGGAAGAATCTGTATGTTTCAGAGTCAGGGAATAAATGGAGATGATGACAACCAGTACCAAAAGAATCGGCATCATCCATTTAGATACTTTTTCAATACCATCCTGCACACCATTGTATACAATAAATGCAGTTACACCCATGAAAATAAGTGCAAAAATAACCGGTGAGGTGGAGGAGGTGATAAAAGAAGTAAAATAATCATCTGCAGCGGCAGCTTTTGCCTGTCCTGTCAGGTAAACTACAGCATATTTGGTGATCCATCCACCGATCACCGCATAGTAAGTCATAATAAGAACAGGTACAAGAAAAGTCAGAATGCCTAAGAATTTCCATTTGGGCTTCATTTCAGTATAGGCGCCGATCGCACTTTTCTGAGTGCGGCGTCCGATTGCAATATCAGATGTAAGTAGAGTAAATCCAAATGTAAGTACAAGTATAAAATAAATGATTAAAAATAAACCGCCTCCGTCTTTGGCTGCAAGATATGGGAACCTCCATAAATTTCCTACTCCTACAGCACTGCCGGCTGCGGCAAGGACAAACCCCAGTTGTCCTGAAAAATGATTTGATTTCCTTTCCATAATAGATAATCTCCTGTATGATTTATGTTTGCATTAGTACGATAACATATGTTAACATATAAGTAAAATGAATGTTTTTACTAGTATATATTAAAAAAGGTAATGGATAAGAAGGAAGAAGTGTGAATGAAGGAAATAAGAGACAGATATGAAATTTTTTTGAAGGTATGTGAGACTGGAAGTTTTTCGAAAGCAGCAGAGGCGCTAAACTATACACAGTCGGGAATCAGTCAGATGATGGCCGGATTTGAGGAGGAACTGGGAGTACAGTTATTTGCAAGAGCTAAAAAGGGTGTAACTCTGACAGATAATGGAAGAATGCTGATGCCTTATATACAGGAGATGACAAATCAGAAAGATAAACTCAGACAGGCTGCTTTTAATATTAATCATAAAATAGAAGGAAAGCTCAGAATAGGGAGTTTTTCCAGTGTAACTGCAATGTGGATGCCGGAAGTGATCCATTATTTCAACAGAAATTATCCCCAGGTTGAGGTGCAGATCTTTGATGGAAATTATGATGAGATCAGAGACTGGATCATTCATGGGCAGGTGGACTGCGGATTTTTGTCTTCGATTGTTGCAGATAATCTGAAGTTTTATCCATTATGTAAGGACCCGCTCTGCGCTGTGATGCAGAAAAATCATCCCCTTGCAGAAAAGAAAAGTGTGAGGCTGGAAGAACTGTTGGAGTATCCTTTTATTATAGAGACTCCGGGATGTGATAATGATATTTTACATTTATTGGAAAGATGTAGAAAGAAGCCGAAGATCTCCTATAGCTTTCGGGATGATACACTTATTATGGCATTTGTGAAAAATGGGTTGGGAGTGACGATTTCACAGGAATTGGTTATGAAGGCGTTTGCTGATGATGTTGAGAGCAGGCCGTTGGAGCCAGGAAGATCCAGAGTTATTGGGTTGGCATTTGCGAAGACAATGAATTCGGTTGTTGCGAAAATTTTGGTGGAGTATTTTCAGCAAAGCAGGAAAGTATAGTGACTGGAAATGGTAAAAAATAAAAAAAGTAAAAAAGGGGGTTGACAGTGGGGGATAGGAGTGTTATATTAGTTGAGCTGTCGGAAATAATTGTTTCTCGGATTGGGACAATTTAAATAGATTTCTGAAAGAAAAAAGAAATTTAAAAAAGTGCTTGACAACTTAAAACCTTTGTGTTAAAGTAATCAAGTCGCTTGAACAGAGCTGACAGTTATATATCTGGACAACTTTTTGAGAAATCGAAAGAGATGAAAAACTTTGAAAAAACTTGAAAAAAGTGCTTGACAAAGTAAAACAGATATGATAAAGTAAACAAGCTGTCGCAAAGACAGACAACCTTGATAACTAAACAGTGAAACACATACGATTCTCGAAAATTCTTTACACATGAGCATCGAAAGATGCGAATGCGGTTCGGTTCGTAAGAAACGAACTTCATTATTTGAGAACGGTTGAATAAACCAAAAACAGTAAAAACGAGAGATAGCTAGTTGGTTGTCTTGAGTAATCAAACACTTTATCAGAGAGTTTGATCCTGGCTCAGGATGAACGCTGGCGGCGTGCTTAACACATGCAAGTCGAACGGGAAACCTTTTATTGAAGCTTCGGCAGATTTAGCTGGTTTCTAGTGGCGGACGGGTGAGTAACGCGTGGGTAACCTGCCTTATACAGGGGGATAACAGTCAGAAATGACTGCTAATACCGCATAAGCGCACAGAGCTGCATGGCTCAGTGTGAAAAA
>NZ_JACOQG010000016.1:0-69437 GCF_014297245.1 Blautia difficilis
TGAGATATCCCATTCGAAAGAAGTAAACCCCCTTGAAGACGACGAGGTAGATAGGGCAGAGGTGGAAGTGTGGCAACACATGGAGCTGACTGTTACTAATCGGGTGAGGGCTTGACCAAGAATCGCAGGAAGTTAATTCTCAAG
Organism: Blautia difficilis; assembly: GCF_014297245.1. Classification (NCBI taxonomy): domain Bacteria; kingdom Bacillati; phylum Bacillota; class Clostridia; order Lachnospirales; family Lachnospiraceae; genus Blautia; species Blautia difficilis. The sequence goes on from NZ_JACOQG010000016.1 coordinate 145, forward strand.
GAAATGTCAACATGTATGTAGTTTTGAAGGTGCAAAACCTTTAAATGGCCCAGTGGCTCAGTTGGTTAGAGCGTCGCCCTGTCACGGCGAAGGTCGAGAGTTCGAGTCTCTTCTGGGTCGTTAGCAATTTGCTGACGAAGTTAATTGCATAAGGAATATGGAATCTTAGCTCAGCTGGGAGAGCATCTGCCTTACAAGCAGAGGGTCATAGGTTCGAGCCCTATAGGTTCCATATGTTTGGATGGATTCCCGAGTGGCCAAAGGGGGCAGACTGTAAATCTGTTAGCAACGCTTTCGAAGGTTCGAATCCTTCTCCATCCACTTAGGTATTAACCTAAGCCGATGTGGCTCAATTGGCAGAGCAGCTGATTTGTAATCAGCAGGTTATCGGTTCGAGTCCGATCATCGGCTTTTAATTTAATTATTAACGCGGGGTGGAGCAGTCTGGAAGCTCGTCGGGCTCATAACCCGAAGGTCATAGGTTCAAATCCTGTCCCCGCTACTTTGCCCAGATAGCTCAGTTGGTAGAGCAGAGGACTGAAAATCCTCGTGTCGCTGGTTCGATTCCGGCTCTGGGCATTTTGCTTGGAGAATTAGGCAATAAATATGGAGCATTAGCTCAGTCGGTAGAGCACTTGACTTTTAATCAAGTTGTCCGGGGTTCGAATCCCCGATGCTTCACTTTTAACTTCTGTGAATTTTCGCAGAAGTTTTTTTATTGTATAAATATTTTAATCTATTTAAGGGTATGAATCTGAGAAGATACATATACTTAAAAGAAGAAATGCTGTTTTAATATAGAATAGCAGCAATCGATCGAAAAGGATCCGGTCTATGAAGAATCATTTCATTTCCTGTACACTAGGAATTCTAAGTTTCTTTTTTATCCCCTATTTTTTTATTATCCCATTAAATGGAATAGATACGTTAATGATAAATCAGAAGTTTAATGTGGAAAGAATATTGCCTGTAGTAACGGCAACCCAGATTGACAAAAATATGAAGTTGGAAACAATAAAAGCCCAGACAATTATTGCAAGATCTGATTATTACCGGCGCTTAGAAGAAAAGGAGAGTCTTTTAGATATATTGAAGGAACTGCGACGGGATTTGGAGAAAAAAAGTTTTTCAGAATGGATTCTAGACGAAAAATATGAAAGAGCAGTGGAAGAAACCAGGGGAGAGGTTCTTGTGCGAAATTATAAATTGGAGCTTTTGCCATATCATCAGCTCAGTGCGGGAAGAACAAGGAACGGAAAAGAAGTTTTACATAGTGACAAATATAAATATCTGAAATCAGTAAAATGTGACAGTGACAAAGAGGCAGATGATTATTTGAGCAGTTTTTATATAAGTCAGGTTGATCTTCCCAAAAATCTTATTATCAAGAAAAGAGATAGTGCCGGATATGTGACGGAGATCCGGGCTGATGATATAGTACTGGAGGGAGAAACATTCAGCAGAGAATTGGGGCTGGCTTCTTCTAATTTTAGTATAAAAAGAAGCAAAAATAATATCTGTTTTCTCTGTAAAGGGAAAGGACATGGTTTGGGATTTTCCCAATATGGTGGGGATCAGCTGGCAAAAAATAAAAAAACGGCAGAGGAAATTTTAACAACATATTTTGCGGATATGCAGATTGTAAATGTCAGAGAGATAAAATGAATTTGAATTCAATGCAAAATATTGAATAACAGGAGAGATTCTGGACACCCTATAGATATGAAGATGAAAACAGAGGTGAAAGGAATATGATGAATAACAGAATTACCCGTATGATTGCGAACACTGTTGGCCTTGCTGCTGTGGCAGCTTTAGGAATTACGGTGTATCAGCTTGGAACTTCTCCTGTGAAAGAGAAAGAACCGAAAAATCAACCCCTGATTCAGGAGGATGGTACAGAGAACACAAATGAAGAGGTGAATATTGAAGAAGATAATCAGGAAGCTGCAGAAATGATGGAAAGTGAGTTTCCCGAAGAAGAAACAAATGCTCAGATCAATACTGTAAAGGAAGAGGCAGGTAATGAGACAGGAGCAGAAAAAAGCGTTGTGAATGCAAATATGGAAGATGAAATAAGTGAAAATGATACAACACAGACAATAAGTAATATTTCAGAGGAAACCACAGATGTTTCTGCTTCAGCAGTCAATCTTCCGGAAATAAATTTTTCAGAGGATACAGTAATGGAATGGCCGGTAAATGGAACTGTTTTGCTGGATTACAGCATGGATCAGACCACTTATTATCCTACATTGGATCAATACAGAATGAGTCCGGCTATTTCGGTAGGGGCGGTAGAAGGGGCTCCTGTAGTTTCGGCAGTAAACGGAACGGTTTATTCTGTTGAGAAAAATGCGCAGACAGGAACTACATTGACAATGGAACTGGGAAATGGATATCAGGCGATTTATGGACAGCTGGAAGACTTGACTGTTTCTCAGGGCGATATTGTGAAAAAAGGAACTACGATTGGATATGTGGCAGAACCTACGAAATATTACAGTGCAGAGGGGGCAAATCTGTATTTTGCAATGAAAAAAGACGGAGAGCCTATAGACCCAATCACTTATCTTCGTAAATAAAGTTAAGAAAATAAGAAGATTTATTTGTTTCGTAAAGATAGAGCCAGAAAAACTGGTTCTATTTTTTTATTAAATAAACTGAAGGGAAGTTATTCACATAATAGTGAAATTACCGTATAATAAAATAGATAAAGTTATTATGAAAAAACAGGACCGTTACTAGAGTATTTTTCAAATACGCTCTAGATGGGAAAATAAAATTGCAGTCGGTTTCCCGTCCTGCTTAGAAAATGCAGAGTCAGAAAGATTTTGTATTTAGATGCAGATAAGAAAAGTAAATGATGAATGTTTGTGCTGATTAAGATACAAGTATGATACCGGCTGTTTATCATAAAAAAGAGGATGACCATGATTTGAGGCTGGGATTGTTTTATGACAGATGGTTGTCCTTTACATAGATGAGGTACAGATGAAGCATGAATTATACATATATGGTAAAGTGTGCAGACGGGACTCTTTATACAGGATGGACAAACTGTCTGGAGAAACGTCTGAAGGCTCATAATGGTGGCAGAAACGGTGCCAAATATACAAAAACAAAGCGTCCGGTGTCTCTTGTATATTATGAGGGCTTTTTTACGAAAGAAGAGGCTATGCAGAGGGAATATCAGATTAAGCAGCTTACCAGAGAAAGAAAACTGGAGCTTATAAATTTTTAAGGAGGACCAAGGAAATGAAAAAGATGACAAAATGGATTGTGGCATGTGCGGTATGTGTTTTGGGAAGTGTACCGACAGCTGGAGCAGACATGAATATCCCACCGGAAATCACTATGACTCCGCAGGAAATCATAACACCTACTCCGGAACAGAATGAACCTGTAATAACCCCGGAGGTTACACCTACTCCCATTCCGGAAGTGAAAAATGGTTGGATAACTGTAGGAAATAAAAAACAGTATTATAAAAATAATAAATTTCTTGTGGGAATGAAGAGAGTAGAAGGGAATGTTTATTATTTTGATGCAAAGGGATTTATGAAAACCGGATGGGTTACACATAATAAGCATAAATTTTATTTTAATACAAACGGAAAACGCTGCAGTGGTATTAAAAAGATAAAAGGAAAATATTACTATTTTGCTGAAAATGGTGTAATGAAAACAAAAACTGTGAAATCCGGAAACAATATTTATTATTGTACTGCCAAGGGAGTAATGGAAGCCTGGAAAAAGGGAAATGTATATTATAATTCCAAAGGTAAAAGAATGACTGCCGCGCAGGCTTATGATTATGAAACTCTGCAGAGAGCAAAACAGATAGTTTCTCAGATTACAACACCTCAAATGTCAAAAAACCAGAAATTTGAAACCTGCTATAAATGGGTGATCAGACATTATTATGGTACTACAAGGAAATATGTGAATCAGACATCATGGCCGGCGCTGTATGCAAATGATTATTTTATTAATAATGGAAAAAGAGGAAATTGCTTCTCAGATGCATGCTCTTTTGCATATCTGGCAAAGGCATTAGGATACAAGAATGTATATGCCTGTGTAGATACATCACAGACAAATGGAAGTGGCCACTGTTGGGCAGAAGTCGATGGTTTGGTATATGATCCGTTATTTTCAGAAGCAAAAGGGTATTATAAATATTTTGGAGCTTCCTACCGGTCTTATGGATTATATCCAATGCGAAAAGTAGCAATATAAATAAAAAAGCAGTTATTCAGCTATATATTTATAATTGAATAACTGCTTTACTTTTTATACGGGAAGTGGTGCAACAAAGAAATACATAACTACAAAGTGGCAGGCGCTTCCAAGCATGATAAAGACATGAAAGATTTCATGTGAGCCAAAATTTTTGTGTCTGGCATCAAAGAGAGGAACTTTTAAAGCATAGATCACGCCACCGATGGTGTAAATGATTCCGCCGGCCAGAAGCCAGTCAAAGCCAGCTCGTGGGAGAGCATGGAAAATAGGTACGAATGCCAGGACACACAGCCAGCCCATGGCGATGTACAGCACAGAAGAAAACCATTTGGGGCAGGTGATCCAACAGCATTTCAAAATCATTCCCAATATGGCAATTGTCCATACCAGTGCACACAGAATATATCCAATGCGATTATGAAGAACTATGAGACATACCGGAGTATAGCTGCCTGCAATCATAATGAAAATCATCATATGATCTATTTTGCGGAGACGCCGGTTTACTTTTTTAGTAGAATCTATGGAGTGATAGATGGTACTGGCTGCATAAAGCAGGATCATAGTCAGTATAAAAATGCTCAATGCAACAATGTGAATCACATCATAGGAACGAGCAGCTTTGATAATAAGGGGAATTGCCCCGGTTACAGCCAATAAAAGAGCAATTCCATGAGTGATGGCACTTCCGGGATCTTTCAGTTTAAATTTCATAATTATCGCCTCCAATTTCAAAACTATTTAACATAGTAATTAAAACTACATATCAAGTATATGAATACTATAACACAATTATTCTAAAATGCAAGACTTTTATTTTGAAAATCAAAAGTTTTATGGAACAGGAAAAGAACAGGAAATAGAAAAAATCTGATTAATAGCAGAATAGAGCTAATACTTACGAAAACAGTTGAAAAGGATGAATAAAACTCATATAATGAAGATAGTTGAAGAAAATTGAGGTGTGAAAACATGGGAAAAACCATAACCATATGTTTTACAAATAATAAAGGCGGAAGTGGAAAATCCACAACCTGTTCCAACCTGGGTGCAGCAATTGCGCAGACCGGAAAAAAGGTTCTTTTGGTTGATGGGGATATGCAGCTGAATTTGTCGTTGGCTTTTTTTTCAGAGGACTGGGTATTGGAGCATGCAGCAGGAGAAAAGAATCTGTATTATGGGATTAAAAAGCAGGAAGATCTGACAGATTATGTGGTACATACTTCTTATGAAAATCTGGATCTAATTCCATCCTCTACCTTAATGAGTTCCATAGAATATGAATTATTTACAAAATGGCAGAGAGAGTTTATTTTGCGGAAATGTCTCCAGAAGATTAAAGAGTCAGGAATGTACGATTATATTCTGATTGATGCGCCGCCTACACTTGGAGGCTGGGTTATGAATATTTTGTGCGCTTCAGACAAAGTGATCATTCCTGTTGAGGCAAGCCCATGGGGGATGTTTGGACTTGCAAATATGTTTGAATTTCTTAACGAAGTCAGACAGATTTCACCGGATCTGGAAATAGCCGGAATTGCAGTGACGAAGGTGGATACAAGAAAGAATTACTATAAGCAGACTATGGAAACTTTGCATGAACTGGAGGGTATCCATGTATTTGAACAGATCATCAGAGTGGACAGTTCTGTAGAATGGTCCCAGGATAACAGTATTCCGGTTGTTGAATATAAAAGATCAAGCAGAAGTGCCAAAGAATATACAAAGTTAGCAGAGGAGGTAATGAAGCTATGCCAGTAGGAAAAGAAAGTATTAAGCGGGCTGCAAATGCAGGTGCAAAGAAAACAGTAAAAAGATCTGTGATTTCCACACAGGATGCAGAAAAACTGGAGGCGGTATTTGTTACAGAGGACAGGAAAGAATCAATAGATGGACCTGTTCATATTAAGGATGAACTTCCGGTATATCTTCTTTAAAAAAGGAAAAGGAATCATTTTTTTATTGATAGATTAGTCAAGCGGATTATCAATAAAAGAAAGGTTCCTTTTTATATAATCGATTGTGTAATGGTAATGGGGTGTTATTGTTATTATGGAGACAGAAGAAAAGAAAATATATACAATTGATGATATTGCCCGGGAACTGGGAGTCAGTAAAACAACGGTATCCAGGGCAATTTCAGGAAAGGGACGAATCGGACAGGCAACCAGGGATAGGGTTCTGGCGTTTATCAAGGAGCATGACTATCGTCCCAATGTTGTTGCAAGGGGACTGGCACAGAGAAAAACTTATAATATTGCATTATTGATGCCAAAGGATTATGTTGCCACAGAATTCCTTTTTTTTAAAGACTGTATGAATGGAATCTGTGAGATAGCTTCAGCATATGATTATGATATTATCATTTCGATGGTTGATGGAGAAGATGTGTCACAGATTGAGAGGCTGGAGGCAAACAGAAAGGTAGACGGAATTATAGTAAGCAGAGCAGTAGTCAGTTCCAGAGTACAGAAATATCTGAAGACCTGTAGAGAGCCTTTTGTTCTCATAGGTCCAACAAATGAACCGGATGTTCCATTCGTAGATAATAAAAATCAGGAGGCTGGAAAAGAACTGACCAGTATCATGCTGATGAAGGGAATGCGTCATCTTGCATTGCTTGGAGGAAATGAGTCTTATAATGTTACAGGAAGCAGATATCAGGGATTTCTGGATGCACATCAGGAATTGGGAATTCCTGTTGATAAGAATCTTATTTTCATGAATGCAGATAATCAGCTGGTTGTATCGGATGCAGTAAGTAAATTATATGAAGCAGGTGCAGACGGCATTGTATGTATGGATGATGTGATCTGCAGCATGTGTATGAGCAGTTTAAGGGAAAAGAAGATACAGGTTCCGATGCAGATGAAGGTAGCAAGTATGTATGACAGCAAAAATCTGGAATATCACAATCCTCCGGTTACCAGTATTAAATTTGATACCACAGGACTGGGGCAGATGGCATGTATCAGGCTTCTGGAAATACTGGGAGAAAATCCACAGGAAGAGATAAAACCACTTAATTATCAGGTGATTTTAAGGGAATCAACACAGTAAAAAGCAGAGGCAGTGTTGCTTTCTGATATCATAAAAGTGTAGTTGTCAGAGAATAATTAACGCTGACATCTGCACTTATTTTGTTGCAGAAAATTATAAATCCAGACAGGATTCTTTACTGTAAAAATTATGATGGAAACGATTGCGCAAAAAGATTGAAACAGCAACATGAATTGTGCAATATAGCAAAAACAAAGATAAAAATTTAGATAATAATGGCTAATTGACTTTGAGAATATATTGGAATATACTAAAAACATGAACAAGCGGTTGCGCAAACAGAATAAAAGAGCTTTTATGCAGCGGAAATTATGGGATGTTTGTGTATGACACCAGAAATCAGGAGGAAGAGAAAATGAGAAAAAATGTAAAAAAGGTAATCGCACCGTTACTGGCAGCAGCTATGGCACTTTCCTGCACAGTATGTGTAAGCGCAGCAGAGGATGAGACAATTAAACTGACTGTATGGGGCGCTGAGGAAGATCAGAATTTATTAAAAGAACTGACAGATAAATTCCAGGAGAAGTATACAGATCAGAAATTTGATATTCAGATTGGAGTAGAATCTGAGTCTACTGCAAAAGATACAATTCTGACAGACGTAGAGGCAGGTGCAGATGTATATGCATTCGCAGATGATCAGCTCCCGGATCTTGTAAAAGCCGGAGCACTTCTGAAACTTGATGATTATGCAGAGGCGCTGCAGCTTGCAGATACAACACTTGATGATGTAAAAGCTGCAAACGTTGAAGGCGCTATTGATGCAGCAACAATTGATGGCAGTCTGTATGCATTTCCAAGAGCTGCTGACAACGGATATTTTCTTTACTATGATTCATCTGTAATTTCAGAAGAAGATGCAGCAAACTGGGATAGCCTTCTTGAAGCGGCTGATAAGGCTGGAAAGAAAGTTGGTATGACACTTGCTTCCGGATGGTACAATGCTTCTTTCTTCTATGGAGCAGGATTTACAACAGGACTTAACGATGACGGAACAACAACTATGGACTGGAACGGAACAAGTGCTGACGGATATACAGGTGTTGATGTAGTAAAAGGAATGCTTGATATTGCATCCAATCCGGCATTTATGGCAGTTGCTGATGGGGATCTGTCTAATCAGCTTGCATCCGGTAATCTGGCAGCATGCGTTTCCGGTACATGGGATGCGATCACAGCACAGGATGTATTTGGTGACGGATATGCAGCAACAAAGCTTCCTACATTCACAGTAGGCGATGCACAGGTTCAGCAGGGATCTGTTGCCGGTTACAAATATGTTGGTGTAAACGGTTATTCTGAGAATTCCGGATGGGCAGTTCTTCTTGCAGAGTACCTTACAAACGAAGAGTCCCAGCAGATGTTCTTTGATCAGAGAGAAAGTGGTCCTTCCAACAAGAATGTGGCAGCATCTGATTCTGTTCAGGAAAATGTGGCTCTTGCAGCACTTGCAGCTCAGTCTGAATATGCACAGGCTCAGAAGGTTGGCGGAAAATACTGGGATCCTGCAAAGACATTCGGAGAACTGATCGCACAGGGAACATTATCTGCAGATGATGATAATGGAATCCAGGAAGCGCTTGATAATCTGGTAGAGGGTGCTACTGCTTCTGTAGAATAAATACCATCACTGTTCATAGACAGTAAATACTAAAAAACGGCTCATATGCATAACGGCATGTGGGCTGTTTTAAAGATAGATGGTAACCATATAAAATTGTGAGGAGGAAAGATATGGCAGCACAGGAAAATAATTCTGCTGCAGCGGCAGTGAGTGGATTCTTTAAAGCTATCGGTGGATTTTTCAATGATTTTGGTACTGCTGTAGTGAAAGGTGATGCCTTTGTAAAGCTGTCCCTGATCTGGATGGGTGCAGGTTATGCAAAGCGTAAACAGTATGTGAAAGCAGCACTGATGACATTGCTGGAGATTGCAGTGATCGTTTTTTCAGTGAAATTTGCAATGCAGTATGTACCAAAATTCAGTACCCTTGGTACTGTAAAGATGGAAAAAGTCTTTAATATGAAAACAATGAAAAGTGAATTTAATGATTATGATAATTCCTTTACGATCCTGTTGTTTTCATTGTTCAGCTTTGTTGTGTGGTTTGCGGCAGCTGTTGTGTGGTTTAAGAATGTGATCAATGCTTATGCACTTCAGAAAATGGAAGAAACCGGAAAGCATATCAATACGTTTAAAGAAGATCTCAGATCACTGACAGAAGAGAAATTTCACATTACATTACTGACACTTCCGGTACTTGGAGTTGTGATCTTCACATTGATCCCAATCTTACTTCTGATCTTTGTAGCATTTACAAATTATGATCAGCAGCATATGCCACCTACGGAGTTGTTCTCATGGGTAGGTTTTAGTAACTTTATCAGTTTGTTTGGCGGCGGCGGTCTTACATCTACGTTCGGATATGCATTTGTGCGGGTTCTGGGATGGACACTTGTATGGGCTTTCTTCGCAACATTTACAACTTATATCGGAGGTATCCTGCTTTCCCTGCTTCTCAACAGTAAGAAGACAAGACTGCCGAAGATGTGGCGTACTTTATTTATCGTAACGATTGCAGTTCCGCAGTTTGTATCACTTCTGCTGGTGCGTAACTTCTTTTCAAATGGAGGTATTGTCAATACAATCTGCAACAGCATTGGACTGACAGGATTTTTAAGAAGCATAGGACTTGTGTCCACAAGCTATATTCCATTTCTTTCTGCTCCGGGCTGGGCACACGTAATGATCATTCTCATTAATATCTGGATCGGTGTTCCGTATCAGATGCTGATTGCAACAGGTGTCCTGATGAACCTTCCTTCTGACCAGCTTGAGAGCGCAAGAGTAGACGGTGCAACAAACTTCCAGATATTCAGAAAGATCACAATGCCATATCTGCTCTTTGTAACAGGACCTGCTCTGATCACGGACTTTGTAAAAAATATTAATAACTTTAATGTTATTTATCTGCTTACACAGGATGTTTATACAACAACAAACCAGGCAATGGCAAGCTCACAGGCAAAAGAGGTTGACCTTCTGGTTACCTGGCTGTTCCGTCTGACTCAGGATTACTACAACTATAAGATGGCGTCAGCAATCGGTATTATCGTGTTTATTATCTGTGCAGTATTCACCCTGGTTGCATTTAACAGGATGATCAAGGGAGATAAGGAGGGAACATATCAATAATGAAAAAGATGAAAGATAGTCGTACATCTTCTATAGTATTACATAATTTATTGATCGCAGTGCTGGCATTTATCTGGCTGGTTCCGATCATCTGGCTGGTATGTACCTCCTTCAGTGCATATTCAGGAATGAATACCAGTACATTTTTTCCGAAGGAATGGAGTATCAGTAATTACATGAAGCTGTTTCATTCAGATTCTGTATCTCAGTTTCCACAGTGGTTTATGAATACATTTATCATTGCATGCTTTACATGTGTGATTTCCACTATGTTCGTACTGATGGTTGCATATGCAACATCTGTTATGAGATTCAAGATGAGAAAACCGCTGATGAACATGGCAGTTATCCTGAATCTGTTTCCTGGTATGCTGGCAATGATTGCAGTTTACTTCACACTGAAATCCTTTAATCTGACAAACAGCTATGCCGGTCTGATCATGGTTTACTCTGCTTCTTCAGGTCTTGGTTATCTGATCGCAAAGGGTTTTTTTGATACAGTTCCGAGAGCACTTTGCGAGGCTGCCAGAATTGATGGATGCAGTGAGGCAAGAATCTTCTTCCAGATGGTTCTGCCCATGAGCCGTCCGATCGTTGTTTATACAGTTATCAGCAGTTTCCTGGTACCGTGGATGGATTTCGTATATGCAAAGATGATCCTAAATGCCGGAATTTCTTCCAAATATACAGTTGCCATCGGTCTGTACAAGATGTTGGATAAGAGTCTTATCAATTCTTATTTCACTCAGTTCTGTGCAGGCGGAGTACTGGTATCCATACCGATTTCTATTCTGTTTATGATCATGCAGAAATTCTATGTGGAAGGAATTACAGGTGGTGCTGTAAAAGGTTGAGGCTATGAATATGACAACGGGAAGAAGAGGAATCGTCTGGAAGACTCCGGATATTACAGCTGATGGGCTGAAAATGTTTGCATGTATTACCATGCTGATCCAGACTGTTGGAATTGCCATTATTGAAAAGGGTCTGATCCATTTAGACCAGTATACTCAGGAGAGTCTGAATCAGGCGATGTCCCAGGATTCCCGTTTAATGACACTTGCGGGGATCGGATCCATTATGCAGCTTATAGGCGGAATGGCGATTCCCGTATTTGCGTTTCTGCTGGTGGAGGGATTTCACAATACATCGGATTATAAGAAATATCTGATCATGATAGCTGTTACTGCACTGGTCAGTGAGATTCCATATGATCTGGCAATCTGCGGAAAAATATGGGACTTTTCAAGCCAGAATGCAATGATCACGATGTGTATCTGTCTGGTTATGTTGAAATGCTTAGATCTGTTTAAAGAGACTTCCGGATTTACAGGTGGTATGTTGAAGGTACTGATTCTGATCGCATCCATTGTCTGGGTGAGTATTTTCCGGGCAGAGTATGGCCTTTGTATGGTGCTTCTTGTGTTTGTGTTCTATGTGTTTGAGACAAGAAATGTGCTGAAAACAGTGTTAGGCTGTATGATCAGTCTGATGTATGTGACCGGTCCTATCGCATTTTATGGAATCTGGTGTTACAACGGTGAGCGAAAAGACCGCATCAATAAATATGTTTATTATGTTTTTTATCCGGTGCATCTGCTGGTGCTTGGAGTAATTGCGAAATATGTTCTGTAAAAAGGAACATAGTAAAAATTATATTTATGGATACTTGAATTTATAATGACAGCGAAAAAGAAAATGACTTAGGTAATTAAGAGGAGATAAGTATGGATTTTAGAACTGACAGACTGCTTCATGGCGGTGATTACAATCCTGAACAGTGGTTAAAAAGACCGGATATTCTGGAAAAGGATATTGATATGCTGGAAGAATCCGGATGTAATGTGGTAAGCCTTGGAATCTTTTCCTGGTCTACACTGGAGCCGGAAGAAGGTGTATTTCATTTTGGATGGCTGCAGGAAATCATTGATAAACTTTATAAAAGAGGTATTTCTACGATTCTGGCTACACCGTCAGGTGCAAGACCCAAATGGATGGCAGATAAATATCCGGAGGTGCTTCGTGTAGATGAGACACGCCACAGAGCATTATTTGGATTCAGACATAATCATTGTTATACTTCTCCTGTTTACAGAGAGAAGGTACATATTATCAATAAGAAGCTGGCACAGGAGGTTGCTACACATCCGGGTGTGATCCTGTGGCATATTTCCAATGAGTATGGAGGAGAATGCCATTGCCCGCTGTGTCAGGAAGCATTTCGCAGCTGGCTGAAAGAGAAATATCAGACCATCGAAAATCTAAATGATCAGTGGTGTACCACTTTCTGGAGTCATACCTATAACAGCTTTGATCAGATTGAGAGTCCGTCTAAGATTGGTGAGACACAGCTTCATGCACTGAATCTGGACTGGAAACGATTTGTCACTCATCAGACTGCTGATTTCATTCATCATGAGATTGCAGCACTGAGAGAGGGAGGAAGCACACTTCCGACTACTGCAAACCTGATGCACTATTTTGGCGGCTTAGATTATTTTAAGATTGCAAAAGAGATAGATGTGGTTTCCTGGGATACTTACCCGACATGGCATAAAGAAGCAGTGATCGATACGGCTTATGATAACGGAATGTGCCATGATCTGATGCGCTCTCTGAAAGGAAAGCCGTTCTTCCAGATGGAATCCTGCCCGACTTCTACAAACTGGCAGAGTGTGAGCAAGTTAAAGAAACCGGGAGTGCTTTTTGCACAGTCTATGCAGGCAATTGCACATGGCGGAGAAGGTGCTCTTTATTTTCAGATCCGCCAGAGCAGAGGAGCTTCTGAGAAGTTTCACGGAGCAGTGATCGATCATTACGGTGGAAATGATACAAGAGTGTTCAAAGAAGTTTCCAGGGTTGGAGAAACTCTGAAAGAGTTAAAAGAACTGGCAGGAACAACTGTAAGCAGTCCGGTTGCCATGATCTATGACTGGGACAGCCAGTGGGCAATGGAGGACAGCCAGGGACCGAGAAATAAAGGTCTTCATTATCTGGAGGCGATGTTGAAATTCTACAGAGGTTTCCGTAAGCAGGGTGTGAATGTGGATGTGATCGATATGACCTGTGATCTGGACAAATATAAAGTATTGGCTCTTCCAATGGTTTATATGTTCAAGAAAGGTTTTGCCAAAAAGGTTCGTGCGTTTGTGGAAAACGGCGGTACATTGATCACAAGTTACTGGTCTGGAATTGCAGATGATACAGACAGGTGTTATCTGGAAGGAACACCACATGGACTGATGGATGTGCTGGGAATCAGAAGCACAGAGATTGACGGCCTCTATGACTGGGAAGAGAATTTTTTTGTTCCTGTTCAAGGAAATGAGCTTGGTCTGGATAAGACTTATACATGCAAATATCTGTGTGATCTTGTGGAACTTTGCGGAGCACGTACTTTAATGACCTACGGAAGTGATTTCTATAAAGGCTATTCCTGTCTGACAGTGAATGAGTATGGCAAGGGCAAGGCATGGTATGTGGCAGCAGATGCTGATAAAGAATTCTATGGAGATTTCATTGGAAAAGTGCTGAAAGACAGCGGCGTTTCCTGCGGAATCAAAGAAGAGATTCCGGACGCACTGGAGATTACAGTGAGAGAGAATGAAAATGAAAAATATTATATTTATCAGAATTTCGGAACAGAGGCTGTAAATATTCCTGTACCGGAAGGTGAGATAAGCTGGGTTTATGGTAATGGCAGTGACAAACTTGAGGTTTATGGTCTTGTAGTTGCCAGGGTTATCGTGTAAAATAAATAGCAATGGATGAGGAAATCCCTTTACTTTAAGCAGAGATTGAGACTGCCTGGTGAAGGGATTCTTTTTTACTCGGATTTGGCTGAAAGCTAAAAAATTAAGCATAATTCCTCCATATATTCATATACTATCCATACACTGAAAAATATGGAAACCTATGAAAGTACAGGAGGAAAAAAATGAAGGCGACAGGAATCGTAAGAAGAATAGATGATCTGGGGCGTGTGGTCATTCCTAAGGAGATCAGAAAAACGCTGCGGATAAAAGAAGGAACACCACTGGAAATTTTTACTGACCGGGAGGGGGAGATTATTCTGAAAAAGTATTCCCCTATCGGAGAACTGAATGTTTTTGCAAAGGAATATGCAGAAGCGCTGGCACAGTCAAGCGGGATGGTGGCGTGTATCACAGACCACGATCAGGTAGTGGCTGCTGCGGGACAGGGAAGCAGGGAATATATAGGAAAACCTATCAGCAAAGCTCTGGAAGATGCAATTACCGAGAGAAGCTCTGTGTTTGCTAACGGAAATGACAGAAGCAGGATACCTGTGACTCAGGAACAGAGAGAACCTTTGTATTCCCAGATCATGCAGCCTATCATCAGTGCAGGAGATACAGTAGGATCTGTGCTTTTGCTGGGGAAGAATGAAAGGGATGTGATGGGTGAATCAGAGAAGATGCTCATCAGAACAGCAAGCGGATTTCTGGGAAGGCAGATGGAACAGTAAAATTCATAGAATCTTCAGCAGCTTATAGTAGCGGCTGAGGATTCTTTTTTGTATAATAAGAAGCAGTTATGATTTTCTGGAATTGTTACAGTAATGAAATTATTATAATAATGAAATTGTTACGGCAATGAGCGTTGGAAAGGAGACATATTATATGGTTGCAATATATCTGGCACCCTTTTATCTGTTGGTGTGTGTATATATCCTGCTTCGCAGCCTGCACTGGTTTCAGGTATTACATACGGTTTTTCAGAATGTGTGGGTGTGCAGGGGGATTGGACTTGTATATTTATTTGTAGTGTTTAGTATACTGATCGCATTTATGGCACCTGCGTCTGGATTCAGGAGGTTTATGAAGCTTTTGAGCAATTACTGGCTTGGTGTCTTGATGTATACACTTATGACTCTGGGAATCGCGGATGGACTGAGACTGTTACTGAAATATCCTCTTAGAAATCTTGGTTTTCCGGGAAGAGAACTGCTTTTCAGCAATATGGGAACTGCTGTTGTGGGAGCTGTCTGTGCGGTGATCATTTCGACAGTCAGTATTCACGGAGTGCTCAGTGCTGGAAATATACATACAACGAAGTATAATATTTCTGTTGATAAAAAGGCAGGAAGTATGAAGGAGTTAAATGTGGTTCTGGTCGCAGATCTTCATCTGGGATATAATATTGGCTGCAAGCAGATGGCGCAGATGACAGAGAAGATCAATGAGCAGGAACCGGATTTGGTAGTGGTGGCAGGAGATATTTTTGACAACGAATATGAGGCACTGGATGATCCGGAAAAACTGGCGGAGATATTGAGAGGAATCCGCTCAAAGTATGGTGTGTATGCATGTTACGGAAATCACGATATCCAGGAAAAGATCCTGGCAGGATTTACCTTTGGCAGTAAGGAAAAGAAAGAGAGTATTCCGGAGATGGATGAATTTCTGGAGAAAGCGGGGATTACGCTTCTGAGAGATGAGTATGTGCTCATCGATGATTCCTTTTATCTGTATGGCAGACCGGATTATGAGCGTCCCGGACGGGGGATTGATAAACGAAAGACTCCACAGGAAATCACAGAGGGTATGGACCTGTCACTGCCTGTACTGGTTATCGATCATGAGCCGAGAGAGCTGCAGGAACTGGCGGATGCGGGCGTGGATGTGGATCTCTGCGGGCATACTCATGACGGACAGGTATTTCCGGGAAATATTGTGATCCGGTTTTTCTGGGAAAATCCTTGTGGTTATCTGAAGAAGGGAAATATGCATAATATTGTTACATCTGGTGTAGGGCTTTTTGGACCCAATATGAGAGTTGGGACTAAAAGTGAAATCTGCGATGTCAGCATAGGTTTTAACTGAATCAAGTAAGTCCCCGGCTTCAACTGCAAAAATCAATAAGCAGTTGAAAACGGGGACTTGTCTTTTTTATTATGTCTGATCTGATTTTAGGATCAGTTGAGGGATTTCTCACTCATTTCTTCAAGAAGATTCTTTTTCAGATCCCAGAGCTTCTGAGAAAGGTCTACATATACTTTCTGAGGATTTACGAAACGTCTGGATTCATCCCAGAGAGTATTCTGTTCTTTCTGACAGTAATCGCGAAGCTCCATTACAGATGGAGAATTATAGACCCGTTTACCCTCTTTGATAACCGGAATGAGAAGCTCACGTACTTCATAGGTTCCGCCGAGAACTTTTGTCTTTTTCCATGTATCGATTGGATCAAAGAGAACCATATTCTGGTCTGCATCAAGCTTTTCATCAGCAAGACAGATAAGATCTGCTTTGATCTTGCCGGTAGATTTACTGTAGAGACGATATACGGTTTTATTTCCAGGGTTGGTTACTTTCTCTGTGTTTTCGGAAAGCTTGATTTTTGGAGTAAATTCAGTGCTGTCTGCGTCCTTTACAGCGGCCAGCTTATATACACCGCCGAAAGCAGGATTGTCATCAGCAGTGATCAGCTTGGTGCCTACACCCCAGGAATTGATCTTGGCATCCTGGGCTTTCAGGCTTTCAATGAGGTATTCATCCAGATCACTGGAAGCAGAGATCACAGCATCGTCAAAACCGGCAGCAGCCAGCATCTTATAAGCTTCTTTGGAAAGATAAGCCAGGTCACCACTGTCAATACGGATGCCGTATTTGGTAAGTGGAATACCTTCTTCGCGCATTTCTTCAAATACACGGATCGCATTCGGTACACCGGATTTCAATACATCATAGGTATCTACCAGAAGGGTGCATGCATTAGGATAAAGTTTTGCATAGGTTTTGAATGCTGTGTATTCGTCCGGGAAACTCATGATCCAGCTATGGGCATGGGTTCCCAGAACCGGTATATCAAACATTTTACCTGTAAGTACGCAGGAGGTTCCGGCACATCCGGCGATTACTGCGGCACGGGCACCGAAAATACCCGCATCCGGACCCTGGGCACGGCGCAGACCGAATTCCATAATCGGATCACCTTTGGCTGCGTAGCATACACGTGCTGCTTTGGTTGCAATCAGACTCTGGTGATTGATAATGTTTAAGATCGCTGTCTCTACCAGCTGAGCTTCCATGATCGGAGCAACGACTTTTACCAGTGGCTCTCTTGGGAAAACAACAGTTCCTTCCGGAATCGCATAAATGTCACCTGTAAATTGGAAGTTGCTTAAATATTCCAGAAAATCTTCTTCAAAAATATTCAGGCTTCGCAGATAGGTGATGTCTTCTTCTGTAAAATGGAGATTTTCAATATATTCGATCATCTGGTCCAGTCCTGCTGTGATAGCAAAAGCACCGCCGCAAGGATTAGTGCGGTAGAACATATCGAAGATAACAGTCTGGTTAGTTGGATTTTTGAAATAGCCCTGCATCATGGTAAGTTCATAGAGGTCCGTAAGCAGGGTCAGATTATTTGCTCGCATTTTTTTCTCCTTTTTATATAATGCAGCTGTCAGTAGTCTGCTGGCAGGCAAAGCTACTGAACAGTTATAAATTGGTTAAGATAATGTAAAATCTTTCCTATGATTATAGCATATTTTTAACCAATGTAAATCTAAAAAGTGCAATTTGACTAAAGTGGGAATATCCCTTTGACGGGAAGTCTGAAAAGTGATTATTTTCTTAAAAATGTGATGAAATAAAGAAAATAAAAAAAATTAAAAAAATTTCAAAAAAGGGCTTGCTTTTTTGGTTGACCTATAATATAATATCACTTGTCGCAAGCGAGTGACACAAATTAAATAAAGGGCTATCGCCAAACGGTAAGGCAACGGACTCTGACTCCGTCAGTTCAAGGTTCGAATCCTTGTAGCCCTGCTGAAGAAACCACTTCTGAGGAAGTGGTTTTTTTGTGCCCGAAAAAAATAAAAAGATAGTATTTTACTTTTGGCAGGGAAACGGGTATGATAGAAAGCAGAAGGGTAATATTTTCGCAAAGGAGTGGATTATTATGAAAATTGGTTTTATCGGTTGTGGAAATATGGCAACAGCCATGTTAAAGGGAATTCTGAAAAGTGGAGAAGTAAAGGCAGCAGATATGATCGCATCTGCAAAATCAGACAAAACCCGTGAAAAAATCGAAAAGAAACTTGGTATCTGCAAGGCAGACACCAATGCTCAGGTAGTGGATTTTGCTGATATTGTTTTTCTGGCTGTGAAACCTCAGTTTCTTGAAGGAGTTCTGGATGAGATTAAGGATAGCGTAAAGGAAAATCAGATTTTTATCTCTATTGCACCTGGTAAAACTTTGCAGTGGCTTGGGGAACATCTGGGAGAAAAAACAAAAGTTATCCGTACTATGCCAAATACACCTGCTATGGTGGGTGAAGGCATGACCGCACTCTGCGTAAACAATCTGGTAACAGAGGAAGAAACACAGATGGCAGTGGAGCTGTGCAATACCTTTGGAAAGACAGAAGTGGTTCCGGAGCATCTTATGGATGTAGTGGTAGGAGTTTCCGGAAGTTCACCGGCATATGTATTTATGTTTCTTGAGGCAATGGCAGATGCAGCAGTTGCAGACGGAATGCCAAGGGCACAGGCTTATAAATTTGCTGCACAGTCTGTACTTGGAAGTGCAAAGCTGATGCTTGAGACAGGTAAACATCCGGGAGAACTAAAAGATATGGTCTGCTCCCCGGCAGGAACCACCATTCAGGCAGTCCGTGTTCTGGAAGAAAAGGGTTTGCGTAGTGCAGTGATTGAAGCACAGACAGCATGTGTGAAAAAAGCTAAAGGCATCTAAGCGGCAGCCTGCAAGCATTTTTTGGTTGACAAAGAGAATTTTGCGTGATATATTTTCAATAGTTGTAGTGTGTAACTCGATTTTTGGAGGCATTAACTATACATAACGGAGAGAGTTTATGTATGTTAATGCCTTTTTTGTACAAAAACCGGTTGAAAAGGGTCTTTTATGCAGAAACTATTTCCGTAAATAGATATGTCTGCTTACGCAGAAACTATGAAACAGGAAAGGTAGATAAGAGTCACATGAAAGACAAGATTTTCAGCGTTTTGCAGCGAGTGGGACGAAGCTTTATGCTTCCCATCGCAATTCTGCCGGTAGCGGGACTGCTTCTCGGTATCGGAAGTTCTTTTACAAATGCAACCACAATTGAAACCTATGGTCTGACAAAGATTCTTGGTGAGGGTACTTTGCTTCACTCCCTGCTGGTAATCATGAACAGTGTGGGAAGTGCGGTATTTGATAACCTGCCATTGATTTTTGCCGTAGGTGTAGCCATCGGTATGGCAAAAAAGGAAAAAGAGGTTGCAGCTTTATCAGCAGTTATTGCATTTTTTGTAATGAATACAGCAATCCATGCCATGCTTACTGTTACAGGACAGATCCTTGACAACGGACAGGTGGCAGAGACTGTTCTGGAGGGAACCATTACCTCTGTATGTGGTATCCAGTCACTCCAGATGGGTGTATTTGGCGGTATTATTGTAGGACTGGGAGTAGCTGCCCTGCATAACAGATTCTACAGGATACAGCTTCCAAATGCTCTTTCCTTTTTTGGAGGAACCCGTTTTGTACCGATCATTTCCACGATTGTATATATGTTTGTGGGAATCCTTCTGTATTTTGTATGGCCGGTAGTCCAGAATGGTATTTATGCACTGGGCGGACTGGTAACAGGAACCGGTTATGTGGGAACACTGATCTTTGGTCTGATCAAGCGTGCGCTGATTCCTTTTGGCCTGCATCATGTATTTTATATGCCTTTCTGGCAGACTGCTGTGGGTGGCACCATGGAGGTTGCCGGAAAAATGGTTCAGGGTGGACAGAATATTTTCTTTGCCCAGCTTGCTGACTCTGCTAATATTGCACACTTCAGTGCAGACGCAACCAGATATTTCTCCGGAGAATTTATTTTCATGATCTTTGGCCTTCCGGGTGCGGCATTGGCAATGTATCAGTGTGCAAAGCCTGAGAAGAAAAAAGCAGCAGGCGGTCTTTTGCTGTCTGCAGCACTGGCATGTATGGCAACCGGTATCACAGAACCACTGGAATTTTCATTCCTGTTTGTTGCTCCGGCACTGTTTGCAGTTCAGGTAGTGCTGGCAGGAAGTGCCTACATGATCGCGCATATGTTGAATATTGCAGTAGGACTTACCTTCTCCGGTGGTTTCCTGGATTTCTTCCTGTTTGGTATTCTTCAGGGAAATGAGAAAACAAGCTGGATGAGAGTTATTCCGGTAGGTATTATTTATTTCTTCTTATATTACTTTATTTTCAAATTTATGATTAAAAAGTTTGATTTCAAGACACCTGGCCGTGAGGATGATGACACAGAGACTAAGCTTTATACAAAGGCTGATGTAAATGCCCGCAAAGAAGCACAGAAGGGTGAGAATACAGAGGCCGGAGCAGATTCTGTCAGTGAAGCAATCACCAGAGGTCTGGGTGGCAAGAAAAATATCAGTGATGTGGACTGCTGTGCCACAAGACTTCGTTGTACAGTAAAGGATGCAGCACTGGTAAATGACGGAGTTCTGAAAGCAACAGGTGCATCCGGAGTGGTACACAAGGGACAGGGTGTACAGGTTATTTACGGCCCTAACGTTACTGTGATCAAGTCTAATCTGGAAGATTATCTGGAAACAGCACCGGATACACTGGAAACACCAGCAGCAGAATCACAGGTACAGGAAACAGAAACTCCAAAAGAGGAAGCAGGACAGAAGGTTGTGGACAGAATTGTGATTTCCAGTCCGATCAGTGGTACAGCGGCAGATCTTGTCACTGCACCGGATGAGGCTTTTGCCCAGAAAATGATGGGAGACGGTGCAGTAGTCACACCGGAAGATCCTTATGTATATGCACCGGAAGACGGCGAGGTAGCCTTTGTTTTTGACACAAAGCATGCCATTGGATTTATCACAGAGTCAGGAATCAGTCTGCTGATCCATGTGGGAATTGATACAGTAAAATTAAATGGAAAAGGATTTGAGGCACTGGTAGAAAGTGGTCAGGAGGTAAAGAAGGGAGATCCTATGCTGAAACTGGATCTGGATTATCTGAGCCAGAATGCGCCCTCTATCGTATCCCCTGTTCTTTGTACAGAACTGGAGGATAACCAGAGAATCCATCTTTTGAAGGAGGGTCAGATAAAAGCAGGAGAGCCGCTGTTTGAGGTAGAGGTTCTTCAGTAATATCTGGCCGGATGGGGAAAATACGGATGTCATACAGGATAACAAAAATATTAAATCATAATTCCTTTATGGGAATTCAGAGTAAAAATGATCAGGAATGTCTGATTATGGGAAAGGGAGTTGCTTTTGGCAAAAAAGTGGGACAGACAGTTTCTGTAACCGGAGATGCCAGGGTATATTCTCTGAAGGAGCTGACAGACCGTGGAGAGGCAAAGGAAATTATAAAGTCTGTTTCTCCACTGTGTCTGGAGCTTGCCAATGAGGTGCTGAATCAGGCAGAAAAGGAATTTGGAAAGGTTGACCGTTCCATTCTTTTTACCATGGCAGACCATCTTGATTTCGCTGTCCGCCGTATACAGAACGGTGAGCAGATCAGCAATCCACTGACAGATGACATCCGTATTATGTTTTATAAAGAATATAAGGTTGCGGGATGTATCCGTGACCTTTTGAAAGAAAAACTGGGAATCAGGATCGATGAACATGAGATCGGATATATTGCCCTCCATGTTCATGCTGCCATTGTGGATGAGAATGTTTCTCAGGCAATGGAAATCGCCAGAACAGTCAGGGAATGTATCTGTATGGTTGAGGAAGAGACCGGAAAATCTATTGATGTAATGTCTTTGAGCTATAACCGTTTGATGAACCATGTACGATATATGGTTGCCAGAGCCATCCATGGGGAAAAGCTGAAAATGAGTCTGAATGACTACATGTCTGTGAAATTTCCCGGGCCCTATATGACAGCTGAGAAAATCTGTCGTAAAATGGAGAAAAGCCTGAAGCTTCCCATACCGGATATAGAGATCGGTTATCTGGCGATGCACCTGGAGAGAATGATGGACAGGGAAGAAGAATAAAAATCAGAGGAGAATAAAAGGATGAAATCATTTGAATATACTGTTAAAGACGAACTTGGAATTCATGCAAGACCAGCAGGACTTCTGGTAAAAGAGGCAAAGAAGTTCCAGTCCGAATGTACGATCACAAAGGGTGACAAAACAAAAAAACTGACACAGCTTATGATGCTTATGTCTCTGGGCGTAAAGCAGGGCGATACAGTTACCGTAAGTGCAGAAGGGGCTGATGAGGATACCGCAATTGCTGAGTTAAAGGCATTTTTTGAGAATAACTTATAATTTCAGCCAGGGATATACATATTAAAATTCATCATAAATAAGAAGGAGGAAAAAACAATGCAGAGTTATCAGGGAAAATCTGTGTATAAGGGAATTGCAATGGGACCGGTTGTGGTTCTGAAGAAAAATGATTATCAGGTAAAACGTACACGGATTGAGGATCCGGAGGCGGAAATCAAACGAGTAGATGAAGCCCTGGAAAAATCCAAGGAGCAGCTCCAGAAGCTTTATGATAAAGCTGTTCAAGAGGTTGGAGAAGCAAGTGCTGCTATTTTTGAAGTACATCAGATGATGCTGGAGGATGATGATTATCTGGAAGCAATCCAGAATACAATCCGTACAGAGCAGATCAATGCAGAGTATGCAGTAGCCGCTACAGGCGATAATTTTGCTGAAATGTTTGCCTCCATGGATGATGATTATATGAAAGCACGTTCTGCAGATATCAAGGATATTTCAGAGCGTCTGGTCCGTAATCTCAGCGGACAGGATGATGCAGATTTAAGTTCAATTGAACCATCAATCATTGTGGCAGATGATCTGAGCCCAAGTGAAACGGTACAGATGGACAAAGACAAGATCCTGGCATTTGTGACAGTTCATGGTTCCACCAATTCCCATACAGCAATTCTTGCACGTATGATGAATATTCCGGCGCTGATCGGTGTGGATATGAATCTGGAAGAAATTCACACAGGAATGGAAGCAGTTGTAGATGGATTCCAGGGTACTGTGATCTTTGAGCCGGATGAGACTGTGAAAGCACAGACAACAGAGAAAATGGCGGAAGAAGCAGAGAAGCTCAGACTGCTCCAGGAACTTAAGGGTAAGGAAAATGTGACTCTGGATGGTCATAAAATCAATATCTATGCCAATATCGGAAGTGTTGGAGATATCGGCTATGTTATGGAAAATGATGCAGGAGGAATCGGTCTTTTCAGAAGTGAATTCCTGTATCTGGGCAGAAATGATTTCCCTACAGAAGAGGAACAGTTCCAGGCCTATAAGCAGGCGGTACAGATGATGGCAGGCAAGAAAGTGATCATCCGTACACTGGATATCGGAGCAGACAAGCAGGTAGATTACTTTAATCTGGGAAATGAAGATAATCCGGCTATGGGTTATCGTGCAATCCGTATCTGCCTGAAGCAGCCGGAAATCTTCAAGACACAGCTTCGTGCTCTCCTGAGAGCAGCAGTATATGGAAATCTGTCTATTATGTATCCCATGATCACTTCCACTGAGGAAGTCAAGAAAATCTATGAGATCGTGGCAGAGGTTGAAGAGGAGCTGAAAGCACAGGAGATTCAGTACAAGATTCCTGAGCAGGGAATTATGATTGAAACTCCGGCAGCAGCGATCATCAGTGACAGACTTGCGGAAATGGTAGATTTCTTCAGTATCGGTACCAACGACCTGACACAGTATACATTGGCTATTGACCGTCAGAATGAGAAACTGGATGAGTTCTATAATCCACACCATGAAGCACTGCTTCGAATGATCCAGATGGTAGTGGACAATGCACATAAATGTGGAAAATGGGCCGGCATCTGTGGAGAACTGGGTGCAGATACTACCCTGACTGAGGAGTTTGTACGCATGGGACTGGATGAACTGTCTGTGGCACCGTCTATGGTATTGAAACTGCGTAAGATCGTTCGGGAGATGAAGGTAGAAGAATAATTGTAAAAAAGGATTGCAACTGTAAAATGTAAAATATATGCAGGGGGCTGACCGGGAGTACGGTCAGTCCCCTGAAATGTTTTTACCAGAATCAATGAGGATTTTTTCATTTAGAGGTTGTTTATTTATCTGGTCCATAATATCTGTCATCGCCGAAGCCAAGGATCAGCATGAAGATTGGCGGTAAGAAGATAAGGCCAATGGCGAATCCTGTGCCTCTGCCGAAGGCTCTTGCAAGCTTAATGCTGTACATAATGCTGATGACGACAAGTATGATTTTGATCAGTATGACGAGCATGTAGACTGTTAAGCTTTCGCCTGTTTCCAGAGTTCCCTGCAGGTAAGAGGATACGATTCCCAGGATGAGAGTCAGCCAGAAATATGCAGGCTGCCATGCGATTTTATAAGAAATATAATCGCCATATATTGGAATAATACTTTTCCATCCGGCCTCCCCTGCTTTGGTAAAGATTCTCCAGTTGGCAATGATCTGCAGAAGCCACCATGCGAATGCAATCATCAGATACATACCGCCCAAGAGCATCAGACTGCTGATAGCTATAAGTCCCATTTGAATTTCCTCCTGTTCTTCTTAAAAATATGATGCATGTGAAAAAATATAGTATTGACATAGTCAAGTAGTTAAATTAATTAAAGCACATTCGTATTTTTTCGTCAATTATTATGGATCAAATATCTTCTTTTTTACATTGTGACATTTGTACCCGGCGCACAAGGCTTCCGTAAAATGCTGCCAGAATCTGCTGGAACAGGGTTCCGATCATAACCGGAAACAGACATTCTGCAGGAAAATATGCACCGGCGATCACTGCACCAGCGCTGATATTACGCATACCGGAGCCATAGATCATAGAAACGGTAGCTTCCTTATCCTGCTTCGTCATGATGGCAATCAGCCAGCCAATGGCATATCCGCTGGCAGACAATACCAGAATTATAGCTGTTACAGCCAGACGTTCTCCATTTAGATGCTTTATATAGGGAGAAACCTTGGAGGAATTGGAAGTCACCACAAAAATCAGACACATTTTTGAAAAAGGTGCAAGTTTTTTTGGCCAGGTTTCCATTACTTTTCCATGACTGAATTCATTAAGGCACATGGCAATCACTGCCGGAAGAGCAATCATAAATACCAGTTCTTTCATCATTCCTGCAGTATCCATTTTTATATTGGATCCAATTAGGATTTTCAATGTGGTAGGGATCAAAAAGGGCGAAAGGATTGTATCCAAAATGACCAGTGAAAGGGAAAGGGGATTGTTTCCATTATAAATGGATACCCACATCAGACTGATCACTGCTACGGGAACTGAAAATTCCAGTACAATCCCAGTAATATAATTAATATTTTTCGGAAAGAGCAGATGTCCCACACCACAGGCAGTCACCGGGATCAGAACATGGAGAACCAGAAACATCAGGATCAGAGGAAGTGGCCGTTTAAATACATTTGCTATATCCAGAAATCTGGATTTCAGTGCTCCGATAAAGGTCATAAAAGCAAAAACATAGGTGACATAAGGTACACCATGTTTTGCAAACTCCGGAAAAAGTACGCCCACCATAAGGCAGACCGGCGTTACAAAGGGCATCCATTTTTCCATAAAGCTGTTAAATTTATTGAGCATATTACACCTCGGATTTGATTTGTTGATTTTTCTTTTTTACAGTTTATCACAAAAAAGCGTAAGTACAAGAATGATTTGGTAAGTGCAGGTATATTTTATGGAAGTAATATATGTGAGATGATATAATGAAACATCAGAGTGCGTTTGAAAAATGTTTTCCACAAGATGCACGATGAGTAATCATAAGAAAATCTTAAGAATTTGTCCCTTTCATATTAAGATGCTTTGATTATTCTAATATTATAGCAATTCCATAAAATAAGAAGCCGGAGTGTCTGTACATGAGAGATTTCAGACAGGCATTTCGGATGATGAGGGAGGTGTGTAAAGTGGCGAATATTCTGGTCTGTGATGATGATAAAGACATTGTAGAGGCAATCAGTATTTATCTGGAGCAGGAAGGCTATACGGTCCTGAAGGCATACGACGGTGTGGAGGCGATTAACGCATTGCGCAGTCAGTCGGTGGATCTGCTGATCATAGATATTATGATGCCGAAGCTGGATGGCATCCGGGCTACTTTGAAGATAAGGGAAGAAAATCCTCTTCCGATCATTATTCTTTCTGCGAAATCAGAGGATGCAGATAAGATCCTTGGATTAAATGTAGGGGCAGATGATTATGTAACCAAGCCCTTTAATCCCCTGGAACTGGTGGCAAGGGTGAAATCACAGCTTCGAAGATATACAAGGCTGGGAGCAGCAATACCTGTGGAGAATGCTCATATCTACGAGACAGGAGGTCTGAGCATAAACGATGACCTGAAGGAAGTCAGGGTGGACGGTGATGTAGTGAAGCTGACACCTATTGAGTACAATATCCTGTTTCTTCTGATGAAGAATCAGGGAAGGGTATTTTCTATTAATCAGATTTATGAAAATATCTGGAATGAGGAAGCAGTTGCTGCAGATAATACGGTGGCAGTGCATATCCGGCATATCAGAGAAAAAATTGAGATTAATCCAAGGGAGCCAAGATACCTGAAGGTTGTGTGGGGGCTTGGATATAAGATTGAAAAAATTTAACCGAATCAAGTAGCGAAGCGGATGATTTTATCCGCTTGACAAAGCAATAAATTAAATAAAAAAGGAAAGGGACAAACATTATGAAGGGAAAAGGATACAGAAGCAGTTCTGTCAAGGCAATCTGGATCGTGATCGCGCATCTGGCAGCAGTTGCAGCAGCAGTCTGTGCAGCTATGTTTGTGATGATCTATCAGACTGGAATCCGCCTGGATGACAGAGGCAAAAGTTACACAGAATCAGAAGCATTTGAGAAACAGGTCAGCAACAGAGGATCAGATATTCTGGTCAGTCTGGCAGCGCAGGATGACATTAACTATCTGAAAAATGCTGGTTCATCGGCAGTGATCGATCTGGCAGAATTTGAGGAAAAAGGAAACACCCGTGATTCCATCAGAGACCTTTCTCTGAAAAATACTTCCGGGCTTGCGTACTCTGTAAGTGATCTTCTGGAGTGGGGAAAAGACTGGGAGGCAAACTATTATGAAGGTGTTTATGACGAAGATTCACAGGTCATAAGATGTGAATCTTCTGACGGAACCAGCCACTATTTTTATCGGACTGACTTTAAAAAGATGGTGGCAGATGGAACACTGAAAATTAATTACAATACAGATTTTCTTGAAGAAGATGATTTCGAATCAAAGACCGAGTCCGAGAAACTGGATACCGTAGCAGATGAACTTTATTACAGATATACCTCACAATCAGAGAATATCGGCAACGTTACGGATACCAGAACAAACACAGAATATCCGGGATGTTTTTTCGTAGAACTGAGTCAGCTGGACGAGAAATTTGCACCACAGGGAGCTGAGAATATCCTGGATGCGGTAAACAAAAGCACGGAATGGAATGGGAGACTGGAGGATGCATATAAGGAGTTATTCACACTTCTGGACTGCATCCGTGCCATACAGTCAGATGAACAGTTCAATGATTATGAAACATCACTGGCATCCGTCTTTCACAGCGTGGGAGACTATACCGAAGGGAGTACCAACCTCACATATCTTTTCGCAGATAAAGAAACACAGACAATCTATACAAATAAAAAAGCGTACAGCAGTTACGCACAGCTGGAGCAGAACCTTGAGAAAATATTTAAGGAAAAAGCATATGCAGTTGTTTACCCGGAATTAAGTAAGTGTGTTACAAATATTCCAGATGCAGATCTGCAGGTGTGGAATCATACCATTGATCAGAGCTTTGACACAAAGAATTTTGTATTTGCAGTTTCGGTTGATACGAAATTTTCTGTGGCAGATTCCATGGCTGATGAGGCAGAGAACTATGAGACATATTCAAAGCTTATGTTTCCGATGCTGGCAGGAGCAATCTTTGGAAGTGTGCTCTGGCTGATCGGCATGGTGTGGCTGACTGTGACAGCAGGAAGGAAACCGGAGGATGAAGAAATCCATCTCAATGGATTTGACAGATGGTATACAGAAATCGCGGCAGGAGCAGTGATCGGTATATGGCTGGCAGGAATGATCCTATCGGGAACTTTGATCGCCAACTCATCATTGGGTTACAGTCATGTAGTAGTGACAGTGATTGTTACCTGTCTCATATGTGGAACTTATACAATGGCATGGTTTTTGATCGGATATCTCAGCCTGGTAAGAAGAATAAAAGCAGGAACCTTATGGAAAAACAGTCTGATTAGAACAGTTCTGAAATGGATTGGAAAATGCAGTGGGAAGCTTGCCGATTTTGCCAGAGCTTTTTCCAGAAATACAGCAGAAAAAATAAAAGTTCTGCTTGTGGGAGGTGCATTTTTATTTTTGCAGTTCCTGATCATCGGCTGCGTATTCAGTGGTGCAGGAGTATTCCTGCTGGCATTGATGGCTGTAGATGTGGCTGCTATAATTTTTGCCATCAGAAAAGCGGACGGGCTGGATCTTATTATGGATGGTCTGAAGAAAATAAGCGATGGAGAACTGCAATATAAGATCAAAACAGATACACTTACAGGAAAACAGAAGGTGATGGCAGAATATATTAACAATATTGGCAGTGGTCTGGATGCTGCTGTGGAGAACAGCCTGAAAAAGGAAAGAATGCAGACAGAACTGATCACAAATGTTTCCCATGACCTGAAAACACCTCTGACTTCCATTATCAATTATGTAGATCTGATGAAACGGGAAAATCCGACAGATCCGAAAATACAGGAATATTTACGCATCCTGGATGAGAAATCCCAGAGACTGAAGGTGCTCACAGAGGATGTGGTAGAGGCATCCAAGGCAAGCACAGGAAACATTAAGCTGGAGATGAATGATATTGATTTTGTGGAAATGGTGCAGCAGGTGATCGGAGAATTTGAAGAGAAATTTCAGGAAAAGAATCTGACTATGATGGTACATTTCACAGATGAACCCTCCATTATTTACGCAGACGGTCAGAGGATGTGGCGTGTTCTGGAAAATGTATTCGGAAATGTTGTGAAGTACGCAATGGAAGGCACCAGAGTTTATGCAGAAATCAGCAACAGAAATAAAAAAGTAACGTTTTCTCTGAAAAATATTTCAGCACAGTCTTTGAATATCTCTGCAGATGAACTGACAGAACGGTTTATCAGAGGAGATGTGGCGAGAAATACAGAAGGAAGCGGATTGGGTCTCTCTATTGCAAAGAGCCTGACAGAGCTGCAGGGCGGTGAGTTTAAGCTGTATCTGGATGGGGATCTGTTTAAGGTGATGATCACATTTGCGGCGAAAAAATAAAAGTAAGGGAAATAGATTGGAAAAATTCTCTGGTAAGTATGGGATATGTCTGATAAAATAAATATAATAGCATGTCACAGTGTTGGCAAGGATACAGAACAGTTTGTAGATGTAGGTTATAGTATCGGCATATTTATAACAGGGAGGTTTTTACATGAAGGTATTAAATTATGGTTCATTGAACGTGGATTATGTATATTCTGTGGATCACATTATTGTAGGAGGAGAAACACAGCATTCTTCCAAGCTGGAGGTTTTCAGTGGGGGAAAGGGACTGAATCAGTCCATAGCTCTGGCGAAGGCAGGTGTGTCGGTTTATCATGCGGGAATTGTTGGATCAGATGGGGATATTCTTCTGGATGCATGTAAGGAAGCGGGGGTAAATACCAAATATATCCGCAGGTTGCCGGTTAAGGGTGGACATACTATGATCCAGGTGGATAAGAATGCACAGAACTGCATTATTCTCTATGGCGGAACAAATCAGATGCAGACCAGAGAATTTGTAGACGAAGTGCTTGCAGATTTTGGTGAGGGAGATTATCTGCTTCTTCAAAATGAGATCAATATGCTGGATTATATTATTGATCAGGCATATGAGAAAAAAATGAAGATTGTCATGAATCCATCTCCATTTGATGATAAGCTGATTACCTGTGACCTAGGCAAGGTTTACCTGTTTTTGCTGAATGAAATTGAGGGTGAACAGATTACAGGATACAAGGATAAGGACCAGATTCTGGATGCCATGGCAGAGAAATTTCCCAATGCCCGTTTTGTATTGACACTGGGCAGCGATGGAGCTGTTTATTATGATGGAAAGGAAAAAGTCTTCCAAGATATTTTCAAGGTAAAAGCTGTGGATACTACAGCTGCAGGTGATACGTTTACCGGATATTTCATTGCTGCAGTTATTGAGGGCAGAAGTGTTCAGGAGGCTCTGAGGATGGCTGCCAAGGCTTCGTCCATTGCAGTTTCCAGACCTGGGGCAACTCCTTCTATTCCGGCAATGGATGAAGTGAAAAGAGAACTGGGGATGTAGGATTTTAACCGAATCAAGTAAGTCCCCTGCTTCAATTGCGAAAAGCAATAAGCAGTGGGTGGGGACTGAAACAGAATAATGAAAGAATAGAACAGGCAGATGCTGAATATGTAGCTGTCTGTTTTTTTTTCTTATGTCGAAAGATTAGACTTGTGGTATATTGTATCTGAGAGTATAATAAAAACTATATTTCTGAATTATTTATAGATAAACATTCTTGGCAGTTCTGCCAGAAAAAATCCCAGTTTATATAACAATTTGTAAAAAAATGAGTCAGTAAATGATATTGACATTATGGTATATATACCATAAAATAAAAGAGGTATTGAATGAAAAATTTTGAAATAATTTTTTATGAGGCGATAAATGGAGAATGTCCTATAGAAGAGTTTCTAAATTCTCTTGATAAAAAAATGCGTGCAAAGTTAATAGGAATGATGGAAATGATATCACAAGAGTTTTATATTTTTTTATTTATGAGAGAAAGATAATATTGACAAATGGTTTTATAAAAAAGACCAGAAAAACACCAATAGAACAAATTCAGACAGCAAAAGCAAGGCGAAAAGATTTTTTAGAAAGGATGGAGAAGAATGAAAACGTTTGAAGATTATAAAAAGCAGCAAATGCAGGATCCGGAATTGGTCAGGGAATATGAAGCAATTCAGCCGGAGATGGACGTAATCAGGGCTATTGTTAATGCAAGAACTTCTCAGA
The DNA here is from genome assembly GCF_014297245.1 of Blautia difficilis. NCBI lineage: Bacteria > Bacillati > Bacillota > Clostridia > Lachnospirales > Lachnospiraceae > Blautia > Blautia difficilis. The sequence goes on from NZ_JACOQG010000016.1 coordinate 31,770, forward strand.
ATCTGACACAAAATGAGCTGGCTAAGCGAACTGGTATTAATCAGGCGGATATCAGTAAACTGGAAAATGGAACAAGAAATCCATCTGTAAATCTATTAAAGCGTCTGGCAGAAGGAATGGGAATGAGCCTTAAGATAGAATTTATTCCGAAGCAAAAGGTATAGATTTATCTATATGAGATAATAGAAGTGAAACATATTAAAAAATTACAGTGACATAAGAAAAGAGGACACAGAAGATGGACTACAGTTTTAACAGCAGAGTTAGATACAGTGAAACAGGTGAGGATGGCAGGTTGACATTGCCGGGAGTTTTGAATTATTTTCAGGATTGCAGTACATTTCATGCGGAGTCGATCGGGCTGGGCGGCAATGTACTGAAAAACAGAGACAGGGCATGGGTTCTTTCTTCCTGGCAGGTGGTTGTTGAGGAATATCCGGTGCTGGGAACGGAAATCAGGATCAGGACTGCACCATATGCATTTAAAGGATTTATGGGTATGCGTAATTTTGTCATGGAAACAACTGATGGGAAAAAGCTTGCCTGGGCAAACACCAACTGGACATATCTGACGATCAGCACAGGAATTCCCACAAGACTGACTCCGGCAGATACAGATGGCTATGTACTCAGTGAAAAACTGGAAATGGATTATGCTCCGAGAAAAATCAAATTGCCGGAAGACATGATACCGCAGGAAGCTTTTGCTGTGCAGAAACATCATCTGGATACGAACCATCATGTGAATAACTGTCAGTACATTTGTATGGCAGAAGATTTTTTGCCCACAGATTTTGAAATATATCAGATGCGTGCAGAATATAAAATGCAGGCAAAGCTGGGAGATGCTATCTGTCCGAAAGTGAAAACAGAAGCTGAAAAGATAGTTGTATCACTGGATGACACAGAAGGAAAGCCATATGCGATTGTAGAATTTCAGCATAAGAAGCAGGAGATATTGTAATTTTTTAAAATAGTGAACATACAAGTTGGTACATGTACCGTACAAGTGCTATAATACAGATACCAAGAGATTTTCCGGGTGGGATATGCAGAAAAACCGGAACATCTGAAAGCTATTGTAAAAGAATATCTGAAAAGCAAAAGGAGAGGTACGAATTATGCTGGAGAAATTAAAAGAGGAAGTTTACAAAGCAAATATGGATCTTCCCAAATACGGACTTGTTACATTTACATGGGGAAATGTAAGTGGAATTGACAGAGAATCAGGACTTTTTGTTATTAAACCAAGTGGAGTTGACTATGATCTTCTGACACCGGATGATATGGTCGTTGTAGACCTGAACGGAAACAAGGTAGAAGGAAAATACAATCCATCTTCTGATACAGCAACTCATGTAGAACTGTACAAAGCGTTCCCGAACATTGGCGGAGTTGTACATACACATTCTTCATGGGCAACAAGCTGGGCGCAGGCTGGAAGAGCAATTCCATGTTATGGAACCACACACGCAGATTATATTTATGGTGAAGTTCCATGTGCACGCTGTCTGGAAGGCAAAGAATTTGAAGAATATGAGAAAAACACAGGACTTCTGATCGTTGATCTGTTCAAGGATAAAGATTATGAAGCAGTACCTGCAGTACTTTGCAAAAACCATGGACCATTTGCATGGGGCAAGGATGCTCATGAAGCAGTACATAACGCAGTTGTTCTTGAGGAAGTTGCCAAAATGGCATCCCGCTGTGAACTGATCAATCCACAGGTAAAACCTGCTCCACAGGATCTGCAGGATAAGCACTACTTTAGAAAACATGGTGCAAATGCATATTATGGACAGGGTAATAATAAATAAGAGATAGAATTATCTGATGAAGAAGCGTAAGTATCAGTAAATGCTGGTTCGGACGCTTCTTTATTTTTTAACCGAATCAAGTAGCGAAGCGGATTGCGAATATCCACTTGATAAAAAAGAGAGTTCTCTCTATGCACAAAATACAAAGGTGGCATTGTGCCGCCTTTGTATTTTGTGTTATACTGAAATATAAAATTAATGTCAGTGAATGATACTGTATGGTGTATTTGAAAATATATCATCACAACAGAAATGGAGATTATATGATAGAGTTAGGGAAAAAACAGAAATTAACAGTAGTGAAGTCCGTAGATTTCGGTGTATATCTGGGTGAGGATATGCAGGCAGATGCAAAGAATCGTGTCCTTCTTCCGTCCAGACAGGTTCCGGAAGGAACAAAGGAAGGCGACAGCATGGAAGCATTTATCTACAAGGATTCTCAGGACCGTCTTATTGCAACAACAAAAGAACCAAAGCTTCAGGTAGGTCAGACAGCAGTTCTGAAAGTCTCTCAGGTAACAAGGATTGGTGCATTCCTTGACTGGGGACTGGAGAAAGATCTTCTGCTTCCATATCATGAGCAGACTCTAAAAGTAAGAGAAGGAGAGGATGTATTGGTAGCTCTTTACATCGACAAGAGCAGCCGTCTCTGTGCAACTATGAAAGTTTATCATTATCTTTCCACCAGAACTCCTTATGTAGTGGGAGATATGGTGAAGGGTCGTGTTTATGAGATCAGTGACAGATTCGGTGTATTTGTGGCAGTTGATGATAAATATTCTGCACTGATCCCAGCAAGAGAAGCCAAGGGAAAATACCATCCGGGCAAGATCCTGGAGCTGCGTGTCAGCGACGTAAAAGAAGATGGAAAAATGAACGTTACAGACCGTCAGAAAGCATATCTGCAGATCAATGAGGATGCAGAAAATGTCCTTGAAGTGATCAATGAATTTGCAGGTGTTCTTCCATTTGATGACAAGGCATCACCGGAAGTAATCCAGAGAGAATTTGGTTTGAGCAAGGGAGCATTCAAACGTGCCATTGGCCATCTGATGAAGGAAGGCAAAGTAGAGATTAAAGATAAGAGAATCTACGCGAAGTAAAAAGAACTGTATAAACATGGAAAAATAGTATGGTCTGGCATATACAATAATTTGCCGGGCGAAAATTTTTGGCGAAATAATTGCAGATAATATAACCGATATAATAGTTAAAGCATAAGAACAGGAGAGAAATAGAGTTGGAGTTTACACATCTTCATGTCCATACAGAATACAGTCTGCTGGATGGTTCCAATAAAATAAAAGAATATGTAGCCCGTGTCAAAGAGCTTGGCATGGACAGTGCGGCGATCACAGATCATGGAGTTATGTACGGTGTGATTGATTTTTATCGCGCAGCAAGGGCCGAGGGAATCAATCCAATTCTGGGATGTGAGGTTTATGTAGCTCCCGGATCCAGATTTGACCGTGAAGCAGGAAGCGGCGAGGACAGATACTACCACCTGGTTCTTCTGGCAGAAAATAATCAGGGGTATGCAAATCTGATGAAGATAGTATCAAAGGGTTTCACAGAAGGTTTCTATTATAAACCTCGAGTAGACCTTGCAGTATTAAAAGAATACCATGAGGGGATTATCGCATTAAGTGCCTGCCTGGCAGGTGAAGTGGCCAGATATCTTCAGAGAGGAATGTACGAAGATGCAAAGGCAGCAGCTCTTCGTTATCAGGATATTTTTGGTAAAGACAATTTCTTTCTGGAATTACAGGATCATGGAATCCCTGCGCAGAGACTGGTAAATCAGGAACTTCTCCGTATGCACGAAGAAACAGGGATTGACCTTGTGGCAACTAATGATGTGCATTATACAAGGGCGGAGGATGCTGATCCTCATGATATTCTTCTCTGCCTGCAGACAAACAAGAAACTGGCAGACGAGGACAGAATGCGTTATGAGGGTGGTCAGTATTATGTGAAATCTCCTGAGGAAATGGCAGAACTTTTCCCATATGCTCTGGAAGCATTGGAGAATACCCATAAGATTGCACAGAGATGTCATGTTGAGATTGAATTTGGCGTGACCAAGCTTCCAAGATTCGATGTGCCGGATGGTCTTACATCCTGGGAATATCTTAATAAATTATGCTTCGAGGGACTGGAGGAACGCTATCAGCCGGTTACAGAGGAATTAAAAACCCGTCTGAATTACGAATTATCTACTATAAAAAATATGGGCTATGTAGATTACTTCCTTATAGTATGGGATTTCATCAAATATGCCCGTGATCATGACATTATGGTAGGCCCGGGACGTGGTTCTGCAGCAGGAAGTCTTGTTGCCTATACCTTAGGCATCACACAGCTTGATCCCATACGCTATGACCTGCTTTTTGAAAGGTTCCTGAATCCGGAACGAGTATCCATGCCTGATATTGACGTTGACTTTTGCTTCGAAAGAAGGCAGGAGGTTATTGAATATGTCCGCCGTAAATATGGGGATGACTGTGTGGTTCAGATCGTTACCTTTGGTACTCTGGCAGCCCGTGGGGTGATCCGGGATGTGGGCCGTGTGTTGGATATGCCTTATGCACAGGTGGATTCCATTGCGAAAATGATCCCGCAGGAATTAAATATCACGATAGATAAGGCCCTTACTATGAACCCTGAGCTGAAAAAAGCATACCAGGAGCAGGATGAAATTCATTATCTGATCGATATGGCAAGACGTCTGGAGGGACTTCCGCGTCATACCTCCATGCATGCGGCAGGTGTGGTCATCAGCCAGAAGGATGTATCAGAATATGTACCGCTTTCCAGAGCATCAGACGGTTCTATTGTCACTCAGTTTACTATGACAACACTGGAGGAACTGGGACTTCTGAAAATGGACTTCCTGGGACTTCGTACCCTGACTGTGATCCAGAATGCAGTAAAGCTGATCCAGAAGGATGCAGGTGTGACTCTGGATATGCAGAAAATTGATTATGATGATAAAAAGGTCCTGGATTCCCTTGGTACCGGTCGTTCCGATGGAGTATTCCAGCTTGAAAGTGCGGGAATGAAGAACTTCATGAAGGAACTGAAGCCTCAGAGCCTGGAAGATGTGATCGCGGGAATTTCCCTTTACCGTCCGGGTCCTATGGATTTCATCCCTCAGTACATCCGTGGTAAAAACCGTCCGGATACCATCCGCTACGACTGCCCTCAGCTGGAGTCAATCCTGAAGCCTACGTATGGGTGTATTGTCTATCAGGAGCAGGTTATGCAGATCGTCCGTAATCTGGCAGGTTATACTCTGGGCCGAAGCGACCTGGTGCGCCGTGCAATGTCCAAAAAGAAGGCCTCTGTCATGGAAAAGGAGCGCCAGAATTTTGTTTATGGAAATGAAGCAGAGGGAGTTCCCGGATGTATTGCAAATGGAATTGATGAGAAAACTGCAAATAAGATCTATGATGATATGATTGATTTTGCAAAGTATGCCTTTAATAAGTCCCATGCAGCAGCCTATGCAGTTGTTTCCTACCAGACAGCATATCTGAAGTACTATTATCCTGTAGAATTTATGGCTGCACTTATGACATCGGTTATTGATTTCCCAAATAAGGTTGCTGAATATATTCTGGTCTGCAGACAGATGGGGATTAAGATCCTGCCGCCGGATGTGAACTGTGGAATGTATGGATTCTCTGTAGATAACGGTGCGATCCGATATGGCCTGTCCGCGATCAAAAGTGTGGGACGACCGGTGATCGAAGCTCTGGTAAAGGAGAGGGAAGATAATGGTCAGTATCAATCCCTGAAGGATTTTATGGAGCGTAATTCTTCACAGATAAATAAGAGAGCAATAGAGAATTTTATCAAAGCGGGAGCTCTGGATTGTCTGGAGGGTAACCGTCGTCAGAAAATGATGGTCTACCAGCAGATTTCTGACAGTATCAGTCTGGAAAAAAAGAACTCCCTGGCAGGTCAGATGAGTTTGTTTGATCTGGTGAGCGATGAAGAAAAAAAAGAATTTGAAATCAGGATGCCCAATGTAGAGGAATATAATAAAGAAGAAATTCTTGCTTTTGAAAAAGATGTGCTGGGCATTTATCTGAGCGGACATCCTCTGGAGAGCTGCAGAGGAATAATGGAGAAAACCATCACAGCCAGAACCTCGGATTTTCAGCCAGATGAGGAAACAAACCTGCCAAAGGTAATGGACAGTCAGAAGGTTATTATTGGTGGAATGATTACCGAGAAAACTATAAAGTATACAAAAAATAATAAAGTGATGGCATTCCTGACAGTGGAGGATCTGGTGGGAACAGTAGAGGTTGTAGTATTTCCCAGAGACTATGAGAAAAGCCAGAGTCTTTTGAATGAAGACGGAAAAGTTTTTATACAGGGAAGAGTCTCTGCTGAAGATGACAAGGCCAGTAAGCTGATTCTGGAGAAAATCAGATCTTTTGATGATGTTCCGAGAGAGCTATGGATACAGTTCGACAGCCGCAGTGACTATGGTGAAAAGGAACCACAGCTGCTCCGGGATCTGCAGCTGTCTTCGGGAAATTCCGGTGTGGTGATCTATCTGAAGGATGTAAAAGCCATGAAAAAGCTTCCTATGAACTGGCAGGTACAGATACAGGAGCCCTGGCTGAGTCAGATGAGCGAAAAATATGGTAAAACCAATGTTAAAGTTGTAGAAAGAGGATTGAAAAAATTTTAGAAATGCGCTAAACTAATACGCGAATATGTGTATAGTAAATTGAGATAATAGATTCAGAAGATGGAGGAAGAAAAGATGGCAGAAAAAAAGATTAAAACCATTGGTGTCCTCACCAGCGGTGGTGACGCACCTGGAATGAACGCTGCAATCCGTGCGGTAGTCAGAAGAGGTTTAAGCAATGGACTTAATGTAAAGGGTATTCTTAAAGGATACAATGGTCTGCTGAACGAAGAGATTATCGACATGAGCGCCAAGGACGTTTCAGATACGATCGAACGTGGAGGTACAGTCCTTTATACAGCACGTTGTGCAGAGTTCCGTACAGAAGAGGGACAGAAACGAGGTGCTGAGATCTGTAAGAAGCATGGTATTGACGGACTTGTAGTTATCGGTGGTGACGGATCCTTTGCAGGTGCACAGAAACTTGCAAACCTGGGTGTAAATACCATTGGATTACCGGGAACCATTGACCTTGATATTGCATGTACGGAATATACAATAGGTTTCGATACAGCTGTTAATACAGCAATGGAAGCTATTGATAAGGTTCGTGATACTTCTACTTCTCATGAGAGATGCAGTATTATCGAGGTTATGGGCCGTGGAGCAGGTTATCTGGCTCTGTGGTGTGGTATTGCAAATGGTGCTGAGGATGTTTTGATTCCTGAAAAATATGACTATGATGAGCAGAAGCTGATCAACAATATTATTGAAAGCCGTAAGAAAGGCAAGAAGCACCATATTATCATCAATGCAGAGGGTATCGGACATTCTGAGGCTATGGCAAAGCGTATTGAAGCTGCTACAGGTATTGAGACTCGTGCTACTATCCTGGGACACATGCAGCGTGGTGGAAGCCCTACATGTAAAGACCGTGTATATGCGTCAATGATGGGAGCTCTGGCTGTAGATCTTCTGATTGCAGGCAAGACATGCCGAGTTGTTGGATATCGTCATGGCGAGTTCGTAGACTTTGACATCAATGAAGCACTGGCTATGCAGAAGGGTATTTCTGATTACCAGTGGGAAGTATGCCAGTCACTTTCTCATAATTATGATAAAAATAATAAATAACAAATGAATAATAAAATGCAGTTAAATGACAGACTGCATAAATTAAATACTGCTCAGATAATTACTTTTGGTTTTGCAGGAGTGATTATCTTGGGGGGATTGCTCCTGTGGCTGCCGTTTTGTGCGGCGCCCGGGAATCATACTTCTTTTTCTGATGCAATGTTCACAGCGACTACCTGTGTCTGTGTAACCGGGCTGGTCACAGTAGTAACAGCATCACACTGGTCCATGGCAGGCAGAGTGATCATTCTGCTGCTGATCCAGATTGGAGGTGTGGGACTGATCTCCCTGGGCAGTATTATTTTTATAAGTCTGCGGAAAAAAATATCATTAAGAAACCGCCGTATTATACAAGAGTCTTATAACCTGGACAGAATGAGCGGGATGGTGGTTGTGGTGAAGAGAGTACTGCTCTGTGTTCTCGGAGCAGAGGGAATCGGGACAGTATGCTATGCTTTTCGGTTTGTACCGCAGTTTGGCCTGGTAAGAGGAGTTGGACAGTCTGTTTTTACAGCAGTATCAGCCTTCTGTAATGCAGGAATTGATCTGCTGGGTGAGGAGAGTCTGGCGCCTTATGTGTCCGACCCTGTTGTAAATTTTACAACTATGGGACTGATCGTTATGTCCGGACTTGGATTTGTGGTCTGGTGGGATCTTTGGGATAAGATAAAAAAAGTATTTCGCGGAAAGCTTTCTGTTGGCAGAATATATCGTTCGCTGCGGCTTCACAGCAAAATCGTTGTCACAATGACAGCGATTCTGGTTATAGGTGGTACGATGCTGATCTTTCTGTTTGATTTTCATAATCCGGACAGTATGGGCGGGTATTCCACAGGAACAAAGCTTATGGCATCCATGTTCCAGGCTGTGACAACCAGGACAGCAGGATTTTTTACCATAAGTCAGGAGCGGTTTTCCAATGCAACCTATTTACTGTGTCTGCTGCTGATGATTATAGGTGGCTCACCTATGGGTACTGCCGGTGGAATCAAAACGACTACCATTGCAGTCCTTGCAATGAGCCTTCTTGCAAATCTGCGGGGGAAAAACGATGTGGAAGCCCATAACAGGAGAATCAGGGAGAGCTATCTGCGCTCTGCGATTGTAGTGGCAGGTATGGGGCTTTTTACAGTATTTGTAATGAGTGTCCTGCTCTGTGCAGCTATGCCTGAAGCACCTGTGGCAGATGTGATCTATGAAATTACCTCTGCAGCAGCTACTGTTGGTCTGAGCCGGGGACTGACTCCACAGTTGAGTACAGCAGGTAAATGGATTGTGATTATTACCATGTATCTGGGAAGAATTGGTCCTCTGACACTGGGAACAGCGGTGACAGTACGTGCTCAGAAGAGATCTCCCAATGCACATCTGGCTGAGGAAGATATTATGATCGGTTAGGTTATGAATATAAGGAGGACGGCAGGATATGAATAGTAGATCCTATGCGGTGATCGGGCTGGGGCAGTTCGGGATGACAGTAGCACTTACATTGGCGGATGCCGGCTGTGATGTATTAGCTATTGATGACAGAGAGGAAAATGTACAGGACATTGCGGAGAAGGTTTCCTATGCTGTGAAAGCAGATGTGAAGGAACCGGGAATCCTGCAGTCTGTGGGAGTCCAGAATGTGGATGTGGCTGTGATCGCAGTGGCAGAGAATATGGAAGCCAGTATTATAGCCGCCATGCAGGTGAAGGAGCTGGGAGTACCTTTTGTAATGGCGAAAGCCATGAATGCACTTCACGGCAGAATCCTGGAGAAGATCGGTGCAGATAAGGTGATATATCCGGAGCAGTCCATGGGAGTCCGGGTTGCCAGAAACCTTCTGTCCAGCGGATTCTTGGATACCTTTGAATTGTCACCGGAGTTTAGTATGGCGGAATTTAAAATTCCTGACAGTTGGATTGGTAAAACTTTACGTGACCTGAAAATCAGAGAGAAAAATAAAATCAATTTGGTAGGACTGAAGCAGGGAAATGATGTAGATATTAATCCCAGTCCTACTGAACCGCTACCGGCAGACTGCACAGTGATGGCAATAGGAAAAAACGAGGACCTGAATAAGGTTTCCGGAAATTGAGGATAAAATATGATTACCAGTGTAAATAACGGACAGGTAAAAAATATTATACAGTTAAACCAGAAGACAAAAGCCCGGAGAGAACAAGGGCTTTTTGTTGCAGAGGGACGAAAGATGTTTGGAGAAGCTCCGGCAGACTGGATCGAGAAGGTGTACGTGTCAGAGACACTGACTTCTGATCCGGCATTGATGGAGCAGGTAGAGAAGCTTCCCTATGATATTGTGGCAGACTCTGTTTTTCGGCAGATGAGCGATACCCAGACACCCCAGGGAATCCTTACCGTGTTAAGAAGACCTTCCTATACTTTGGAAGACATTCTGGGAGGTAAGAATCCTTTGGTTATGGTTTTGGAGGATCTGCAGGATCCCGGAAATGCAGGAACTATTCTCAGAACAGGGGAAGGTGCCGGGGTAAGCGGGGTTCTTCTTACCAGAACCTGCGTGGATATTACAAATCCCAAAGTAATAAGATCTACCATGGGATCTGTCTACAGAATGCCTTTTCTATATGCAGAAAGTGTGGTATCATTGACTCAGAAACTGAAAAAACATAATATCCGTACCTTTGCCGCACATTTGAAAGGGCGCAATTCCTATGACCAGGAATCTTATACAGGAGGAACGGCCTTTCTCATTGGTAATGAAGGAAAAGGACTGACAGAGGAAGCAGCAAACAGTGCAGACTGTCTGGTCCGTATTCCTATGTGTGGAAAAGTGGAATCTTTGAATGCTGCTATGGCTTCGGGGATTCTGATGTACGAGGCTGCGCGTCAGAGACGGCAGCAGTAAGCCTTGGAAAGGGGGAGTTTCATGCAACCTTTGATCTGGTTGGGTATTCTGGCGGCACTGCTTTTTATAGAAGCGATTACCGCAGGACTCACCACCATCTGGTTTGCCGGAGGGGCATTGATCGCAGCGATTGCGTCTTATGCCGGGGCAAATCTGACAATACAGATTTTACTTTTTCTCTGTGTTTCTGTGGTACTTCTGATTTTTACCAGACCGGTAGCTATGAGGTATTTTAATAAAGAAACCGTACAGACAAATGCAAACAGTCTGATAGGGAAAAAAGCAGTCGTGATCCAGGAGATAGACAATCTGGCACAAACCGGTCAGGTGCGGATCAATGACATTGAATGGACTGCCCGGTCTGTGGATGACGGAGTAAAAATTGAAAAAGATACCATAGTAGAGATCCGGGAGATCCAGGGTGTGAAGCTTATCGTAAGAAAGACAGACCAACCGTAATTGAGAATAAGGAGGATAGAGTTATGGGAGGAGCAATATTTCTGATTGTAATTATTGTGATTGTAGCATGGGTGCTTGCATCCTGTATTCGCATTGTGCCGCAGGCATATGCGGTGATCCTGGAGAGACTGGGAGCTTATCAGGCTACCTGGAGCACAGGTATTCATTTCAAGGTACCTTTTATTGAGCGCGTGGCAAGAAAGGTGAATCTGAAAGAGCAGGTTGTAGATTTTCCACCGCAGCCGGTTATTACCAAAGATAATGTAACTATGCAGATTGATACCGTTGTGTTTTTCCAGATTACAGATCCCAAGCTTTATACTTACGGTGTAGAGAATCCAATCATGGCTATTGAGAATCTGTCTGCTACAACATTGAGAAATATTATTGGTGACATGGAACTGGATGAGACCCTCACTTCCCGTGAAACCATCAATACCAAAATGAGAGCTTCTCTGGATGAGGCTACTGATCCATGGGGAATTAAGGTAAATCGTGTGGAGCTGAAAAACATTATTCCGCCGGCTGCCATTCAGGATGCCATGGAGAAGCAGATGAAAGCAGAGCGTGAGCGTCGAGAAGCGATTCTGATCGCAGAAGGTCAGAAGAAATCAACAATCCTTGTGGCAGAGGGTAAGAAACAGTCTGCGATTCTGGATGCAGAGGCTGAAAAACAGGCAGCGATCCTTCGGGCAGAGGCTCAGAAAGAACGTATGATCAAAGAGGCTGAAGGTCAGGCAGAGGCAGTACTGAAAGTACAGAATGCCAATGCGGAAGGTATCCGCATGATCCGTGAGGCAGGCGCTGACCAGGCAGTGCTTACACTGAAGAGCCTGGAAGCCTTTGCCAAGGCTGCAGACGGAAAATCAACCAAGATCATTATCCCTTCAGATATTCAGGGAATCGCCGGTCTGGCAAGCTCTCTGAAGGAGATCGTCACTGAGCCGGAGAATAAATAATATTAACGAACAGCAGTAAGCAATTGACATCGAGGAGAAGATTATTATGAACTTAAAAGGAAGAAATTTTCTGACATTAAAAGATTTTACACCGGAAGAAATTACCTATCTGATCGATCTGGCCGCAGAGCTGAAGGCAAAGAAAAAAGCCGGAGAGCTTCATGAATATTACAGAGGAAAAAATATTGCACTTATTTTTGAAAAAACAAGTACAAGAACCCGTTGCTCCTTTGAGGTAGCTGCCCATGACCTAGGAATGGGAAGTACCTATCTGGATCCTTCAGGATCTCAGATAGGAAAGAAAGAGAGCATTGCAGATACAGCCAGAGTTCTGGGAAGAATGTATGATGGTATTGAATATCGCGGTTATGGCCAGGATATTGTAGAGGAACTTGCAAAATATGCCGGAATTCCTGTATGGAATGGTCTGACAAATGAATATCATCCCACACAGATGCTGGCAGATATGCTTACGATCCGTGAGCATTTTGGAGATCTGAAGGGACGTAAGCTGGTATATATGGGAGATGCCCGCTATAATATGGGAAATTCCCTGATGATCGCCTGCACAAAACTGGGCATGCATTTTGTAGCCTGCACTACAGAGAGATATTTTCCAAATGCAGAGCTGGTAGCGCTGTGTGAAAAATATGCCCAGGCTTCCGGCGGAAGTGTTACTCTGACAGAAGATGTGGAGGTAGGAACAAAGGATGCAGATGTGATCTATACAGATGTATGGGTTTCTATGGGAGAGCCGGATGAAATCTGGGAAGAGAGAATCCGTGACCTTACACCTTATAAGGTAACAGCACAGGTTATGAAAAATGCCGGTGAGAAAGCAATCTTCCTTCATTGTCTTCCTGCTTTTCACGATCTGAAGACAAAGATTGGCAAAGAGATGGGTGAAAGATTCAATCTGACAGATATGGAAGTGACAGACGAAGTATTTGAATCTGCACAGTCCAAGGTATTTGATGAAGCTGAGAACCGTATGCATACTATCAAAGCTGTGATGGTTGCTACTTTGGGAGAACCGGAGAAGGAATAATCGTGTTAAAATCAGCAGAATATAATGAGAAAACAATATCACAGGCAATCAAGACAAAATGGGCGGGCAAAACCGTCTATTTTGCTGAAAAGGTGGATTCTACCAATTCCTGGATCAAGAGACTGTCAAAGGAAGGGGCAGAGCACGGAACTCTGGCAGTAGCAGAGTTCCAGTCTGCAGGCCGGGGACGTTTTGACAGGAAATGGGAAGCGCCGGAGGGCAGTTCTGTTATGATGACGATTCTCCTCCGTCCGGAATTTGAACCTCAGTATGCATCTATGCTGACCCTGGTCATGGGACTTGCTGTTGCGCAGGCAGTGGATGAGTTAGGATTTAAAGTAAGTATTAAGTGGCCCAATGATGTGGTGCTTTCCAGAAAGAAAATCTGTGGGATTCTGACTGAGATGGGAACTAACGGTACAAAGATCGGTTATGTACTTATCGGAGTGGGAATTAATGTGAATCTTTGGGAATTTCCGGAGGAAATGCAGGATAAAGCAACTTCTCTTGCTATGGAAAGTGGACAGGAGTATGACCGTAATCAGATCATCGGGCTTGTGATGAAACATTTTGAAGAGGATTATGAGCGCTTCATTCAGACCTGTGATTTTGAAAATCTTCTGGAAGAATACCACAGGATCCTGGCTAATCTTAACCAGCCGGTAAGAGTTCTTAACGGTGCAGACAGTTTTGAAGGAGTTTCCAGAGGAATTGATACAAAGGGGGAACTTCTGGTAGAAAAAGCGGATGGAACAGTGACAAAGATCAGCGCAGGGGAGGTATCTGTGCGGGGATTATACAGTTATGTATGATTGAGAAATGTATTAGGAGGAAATATTTTTATGTATCAGGATAATATTGTGCTCTGTGGTGCAAGCGCTTATGAGCAGAAATTTTATTTTAACCAGGATTTTAATGCCCTTCCGGATCATGTGAAAAAGGAATTGCAGATTATGTGCGTCCTTTTTACAGAGGATGTGGGAGGAATTCTTACATTGGAGTTTGCACAGGATGGAACTCTGGAATTCAAAACAGAGGCATTAGAGGCAGACGCCCGTTATGATGAGATTGGCAGTGCTCTGAAAATCAAGCAGCTCCAGACTGAGAAAAAAGAACTGCTGGAATCTCTGGAAATGTATTATAGAGTATTTTTCCTGGGAGATATTACAGAGGATGATTTGAAAAAAGTTCCGCATAGCGAGGAATAAATATGGAAGCAGGATTAAAAAAGGCACAGTGTAACCACAGACAGAAGGATATCCGGGGAAGGGATATGAGCTGGAAAATTGGCAATGTACGAATTGAGAATCCGTTTGTACTGGCACCTATGGCAGGAGTGACGGATATGCCATTCCGTACACTGTGTAAGGAACAGGGAGCGGGATTAATCTGTATGGAAATGATAAGTGCCAAAGCCATTTCTTTCCATAATAAAAACACCATTGCCTTGATGAAAATTGATCCCTGTGAACATCCGGTATCCATGCAGCTTTTTGGCAGTGAGCCGGAATTGATGGCAGAGGTTGCGAAATCCATTGAGGATAAGGATTTTGATATTTTGGATATTAATATGGGCTGCCCGGTACCCAAGGTGGTAAATAATGGAGAGGGCTCAGCATTACTGAAAAATCCGGAGTTGATTGTGCAGATTATAAAAAGTGTGTCTTCTGCCATTCAAAAGCCTGTGACTGTAAAAGTGCGTATTGGTTTTGAAAATGCACCGGTGGACATTGTGGAAATTGCCAGGCGGGCAGAGGATGCCGGGGCAGCAGCTATTGCTGTTCATGGCAGGACCAGACAGCAGTACTATTCCGGCACAGCAGACTGGGATATAATTCGTCAGGTCAAAGAGGCAGTTTCTATTCCTGTGATTGGAAACGGAGATGTAGATTCACCGTTGAAAGCGGAAGCACTGCTGAAGCAGACTGGCTGTGATGGAGTAATGATTGGAAGGGCTGTCAGGGGAAATCCCTGGATTTTCCGGGAGATGAACCATTATTTCCAAACTGGAGAGCTTTTATCCAGACCTTCCTCAGAGGAAATCAGGGAAATGATCCTGCGCCATGCCAGAGCGCAGATTGCGTTAAAGGGAGAGTTTACAGGAATCCGGGAAATGCGTAAGCATGTAGCCTGGTACACAGCCGGTATGAGACACAGCGCAGGATTGAGAAGAGCATCCAATACAATAGAAAGTTATGAAGCACTACAGGAATTGCTGATGAAATTATAATGTCAGCATTTATGTATTGTTGATTTTGGATACGTTACTGTGAACGGAGTGAACAGTAACGAAAAGTGCCCGGAATGCTTGACAATCCGGGGGCTTTTTTGTATAATACAGAAATTGTGAATATCCTAGAATAAGTCTGCCCTTTTTTAGGTATGATGTATCGGGGAACACATAAATCCATGTAATGATCCGGTTGCCATAAGTGCATGAGAGAATCCGGATATTGAAAGGGAGTAAGGTTATAATGGAAGAAAAGAAGAACTTACTGACTTATGCAGGACTTAAAAAACTGGAAGAAGAGCTGCATGATTTAAAGGTAGTAAAGAGAAAAGAAGTAGCAGAAAAGATTAAGGAAGCCAGAGAACAGGGCGATTTATCTGAGAATGCTGAGTATGATGCAGCAAAAGACGAACAGAGAGACATTGAAGCACGTATTGAAGAGATTGAGAAAATCTTAAAAAATGCAGAGGTTGTAGTAGAAGATGAGGTTGATCTTGACAGAATCAACGTTGGCTGCAAGGTAAAAGTACACGATTATGAATTTGAAGAAGATATAGAGCTGAAGATTGTAGGTTCCACAGAGGCAAACAGCCTGGAAGGCAAGATCTCTAATGAATCTCCTGTTGGAAAAGCACTGATGGGTGCACATACAGGTGATGTAGTAGAGGTAGAGATGCCGTCCGGAATCATGAAATACAAAGTTCTGGAGATTCAGAGAAATATATAAGACACAGAGAGACACAAATATATAAGGAGGAACCAAGGTGGCACAGCAGAAGCAGCAGGAACAGGATTTAAACCAGTTACTGAAGGTTCGCCGGGATAAACTGGCAGAGCTTCAGGCCAACGGCAAGGATCCGTTTCAGATCACAAAATTTGACCAGACACATCATTCACTGGAAGTAAAAGAGCTTTATGAAGCACATGAGAAAGAACTGTTAAAGGATCGTACAGAGCCGGACGTAGCAGATCTTGACGAAGAGCAGGCAAAGGAAGCCCTGAAGAAAGATTACGAAGAAAGAAGAAGCATTATGGATGCCAGTCCAATCCATGTATCTATTGCTGGCCGTATGATGTTTAAACGTGTTATGGGAAAAGCTTCTTTCTGCAATATCCAGGATTTACAGGGAAATATTCAGGTATATGTAGCAAGAGATGCTATTGGGGCAGACTCCTATGCAGATTTCAAGAAATCTGATATCGGTGATATCTTCGGACTGGAAGGCTTTGCATTCAGAACAAGAACAGGTGAGATTTCTATCCATGCAGAAAGCATGACTCTTCTTTCCAAGAGCTTACAGATTCTTCCTGAGAAATTCCACGGACTGACAGATACAGACACCCGTTATCGTCAGAGATATGTAGACCTTATCATGAACCAGGACAGCAAGAATGTATTTATCAAACGTTCCCAGATCCTGAAAGAAATCCGTAACTTCCTTGCAGACCGTGACTTCATGGAAGTGGAAACTCCGATGCTGGTTGCAAATGCAGGCGGTGCTGCGGCAAGACCTTTTGAGACTCATTATAATGCACTGAACGAAGATGTTAAGCTTCGTATTTCTCTTGAACTTTACCTGAAGAGACTGATCGTCGGTGGTCTTGAGAGAGTTTATGAGATCGGACGTGTATTCCGTAATGAAGGTGTAGATACCCGTCATAATCCGGAGTTCACTCTGATGGAGCTTTATCAGGCATATACAGATTATGAAGGCATGATGGAACTGACTGAGTCTATGTTCCGTTATCTGGCAGAGAAGGTTTGTGGTTCTGCGAAGATTTCCTACAATGGTATCGAGATCGACCTCAGCAAACCTTTTGAACGTCTGACCATGAATGATGCGATCAAGAAATATGCAGGAATTGACTTTGATGAAGTTGCAGATGATGAAGCAGCTAAGAAGCTTGCAGATGAGCATCATATTGAATATGAAGAACGTCATAAGAAGGGTGATATCATCAACCTGTTCTTCGAGGAATACTGTGAAAAAGAACTGATCCAGCCAACATTTATCATGGATCATCCAATCGAGATTTCTCCGCTGACAAAGAAGAAGCCTTCTGATCCGAATAAGGTAGAGCGTTTCGAGCTGTTCATTAATACATGGGAAATGTGTAACGCATATTCCGAGCTCAATGACCCGATTGACCAGAGAGAGCGTTTCAAAGCACAGGATGCTCTTGCTGACGCAGGAGATGAGGAAGCAAACCACACAGATGAAGACTTCCTGAATGCACTGGAGATCGGTATGCCGCCTACAGGTGGTATCGGATACGGAATCGACCGTCTGGTTATGCTACTTACAGACAGCCAGGCAATCCGTGACGTACTGCTGTTCCCGACAATGAAGTCACAGGGAGCTGCTAAGAACGAAGCAAACAATGCAGCACAGGAAACAAAGCCAGTTGAGAAGATTGATTTTTCCAAAGTAAAAGTTGAGCCATTATTCGAAGAAATGGTTGATTTTGATACTTTCAGCAAGTCAGATTTCAGAGCTGTAAAGGTAAAAGCATGTGAAGCAGTTAAGAAATCCAAGAAGCTGTTACAGTTCACTCTGGACGATGGAACAGGCACAGATCGTACCATTTTAAGCGGTATTCACGCTTATTATGAGCCAGAAGAATTGGTTGGAAAAACACTGATCGCTATCACAAACCTGCCACCAAGAGCTATGATGGGAATTGATTCTTGTGGAATGTTACTTAGTGCAATCCATGAGGAAGAGGGCGAAGAAAAACTTCATCTTCTGATGGTTGATGACCATATTCCAGCAGGTGCAAAGTTATACTAAAAATCAAAAAATGTGTTTGTAAAAGTTGCATACTACAACAAAAGTACAACAAATTTTTGTTGTATAATACGTGATAACACTTGATATTACGTTGTTGTGCTTATGAATTGAGCTTTATAAATGTATCGCAAGGACATTTTCCTAAGAGAAATTTTAGGGAAGTGTCCTTTTTTTGTTGTAGTCGAAATCCAAATTAAAGTAAAAAATAACAGTTTAAAGGAGAAGAAGCAATGACAAACACAGCGTTAAGAGCAGGGAATAGCAATTCTCGCACAATTACTTTCAAGAGCAAGGAACACGAAAAATTTTATATGGAATATCTGAAAAAATGCAGATATCAGGATGTCTACCATCAGGCTCTGGTTTATTGCCTGGGTATTGACAGAGATACGAGAAATAATGTGGATAAAATCTATAATTTTAAAACTGGATGTGTAAAAACGGAATGCCTGCAGGAAGGATGGCAGACCAGTGGAAGTTTACGGATCGTCCGCATGGCATTTAATCTTTACTGCAATGGGACACCAAGTGTCGGAGATTATGAAGCAGAGGAAGATCAGTTAAAAGAGTGCCAGTATTATACCGTAGAAGATCTGTTTTGCTGCGGATATGCCCGGTATTTTTGGGAAGCCATTAAAATCCGTTATCCAGAGTATTGTTTTTACAAAGACTGGGAGGATATGTATGCTGAAAATTAGATTACAGGGTACTTTAAAGGATATTCAATGGTTCCGTCGTATTTTGGAAAAGCATAAAGAATTGGATATTCTGGAAGTATCGGATGCTTATGCGAATAAAGGAACAAACAAATATTTTCGTGTTTATGTTGAAGTAGAAGAAAAAGAATAAATCGGAGGAAAGTATATATGTGTAAAGTAATTGCTATTGCAAACCAGAAAGGCGGAGTAGCCAAAACAACGACAACAATCAATCTGGGAGCCGGACTGGTGAAGTCAGGGAAAAAAGTAGTGCTGGTAGATGCTGATCCACAGGGGCATTTGACAATGGGATTGGGTTTCCCTAAAAATCTCAAGGTAACATTAAAGAGCATGATGGAAGATATTATCATGGGACTGGAATTTGATCCGAAAGAAGCAATTCTCCACCATGAAGAAGGTGTTGACCTGATTCCGTCCAACAAATTGCTTGCCGGAATGGATATGTCCTTATTCACAGTAGAAGACAGAGAAAAAGTGCTGAAAGAGTATCTGGAACTGCTGAAGGATGAGTATGATTATATTCTGATTGACTGTATGCCATCTCTGGGAATGCTGACAATCAATGCTCTGAGTGCAGCGGACAGTGTTCTGATTCCGGTGCAGCCACAATATTATGCGGCAGATGGACTCATGGAATTATTGAAAGTGGTTAAGGGAATCCATCAGAGGTTCAATCCGGATTTACAGATAGAAGGCATTTTATTCACAATGGATAATTGCCGTTACAATAATGCAAAGAGAAACAAACAGGCAATCAAAACTACATATGGAAATGACATTAAGATTTTCGAGCAGACAATTCCGAGAACAGAAAGCCTTGCAGAAACAGCATCGGAGGGTGTAAGCATCTTTGCCTATGATGGAAAAAGCAAGGGGGCAGACAGCTATCTGGAACTGGTTCAGGAGGTGTTGAAACATGCGTAGACCGAAAAAAGATATTCAGCTTACCTCTTATGATGAATTACTGGGATTAGAGGAAACACCGGAAAAGAGTATGAACCAGGTTGTGGAAATAGATCTGGCAAAGCTCTATCCCTTTAAAAATCATCCGTTTCATGTAAACGATGACGAAAAAATGGCTGAAACCGTAGAGAGTATTAAAACTTATGGTGTTTTGACTCCTGCACTGGTAAGACCTCGATCCGAGGGTGGATACGAGATGATTTCCGGGCACAGAAGAAAAAGAGGCTGTGAACTATGCGGAAAGACAACCATGCCGGCTCTTGTCCGAAATTATACGGATGATGAAGCAGTCATTATTATGGTTGATTCCAATATTCAGCGTGAAAATCTATTGCCAAGTGAAAAAGCCCATGCCTATAAGATGAAATATGATGCAATGAAGCATCAGGGAAGCAAAGGCGAAAAATATACAGCAGATATGGTTGGGGAAGCTGCCGGGGACAGTGGAAGAACTGTACAGAGATATATCCGTCTGGCAGCATTATCCGATGCTCTGCTGGAATATGTGGACAATAATAAAATTCCTATGATTGTGGGAGAAAAGCTGTCTTATCTGAAACCAGAGGAACAGGAGTGGCTTCTGGAAGTGATTGCCAACAGCAGCATCTTTCCGACAAAGCAACAGGCAGAACAGTTAAAAGAATGCAGTGCAAATGGAAAATTAAACCAGAGTTATATCTATGCTGTTTTATTAAAAAAGGAAAGCAGTAAGATTAATGTGACGATCCCGGCAAAGAAAATCGGCAATTATTTTCCAGAGACATATTCTAAAGAGCAGATAGAAGAAGTCATTTTCATGCTTTTGGATAAATGGAAAGAAAACAAAGAAGGAGTAGCAGATGCAGAAGATACAGTTTGATTATTTTACAGGGATGGAAGCGGAACAATACAGCTTCTATCGTGTCCCTAAAGTACTGTTTACAGAATCCTGCTTTAAAACTCTTTCTTGTGAAGCAAAGGTGTTATACGGTCTGATGTTGGACCGTATGAGCCTGAGCATTAAAAATAGATGGCTGGATTCAGAGGACAGAGTATACATTATCTTCACTGTGGAAGAAATTGCAGAGCTGATGAACTGCGGAACTCAAAAGGCAGTGAAACTGGTAAAAGAGCTGGACAGCAGTAATGGGATTGGATTGATAGAGAAGAAACGTCTGGGACTGGGAAAACCGAATGTTATTTATGTAAAAAATTTTATGATTAGAGAGGTTCCAGATCAAAAGCCGACAGGTAGCTGTGCAGATCTGCAATCTGAGCAGGAAGAGCATAAAAAAATTGCAAATTTGCAACAAGAAGCACAAAACAGGGGAAAAACAGGCGTTTTTCTGAATTGTGAAAATCATCATTCAGGAGTAGTGAAAACCACAATTCAGGATTGTGCGGAATCACAATTCCAGAATAGTGAAAATCACAATTCAAGAATGGTGAAAACCACAAATCCAGAATTTCCAGAATCACAATTCCAAAATAGTGAAAATCATCATTCAAGAATAGTGGAAATCACAAATCCAGAATGCCCGAAATCACAATCTAATAATACTGATATTAACAAGACTGATATTAGTGAAACTGAGATAAATCAATCTTATCCAATCACATCAAATAATTTCCTAAAGAAAAAAGATGTGATGGAGGAGATGAGAGCATATCGTGAAGTGATTCACGAAAACATAGATTATCAATATCATGCCAAGGAAGATGTAGATGAACTGGTGGAGTTGATGATTGAAGTTATGATGATGCCGGAGGACAGTATGATTCGCATTGCGGGAGTAGAAAAGCCAGTTGCTTTGGTGAAAAGCAGATTTATGAAACTGAACTATTCGCATATCGAATACGTGCTGTTTTGTCTGAATCGAAATACAACCAAGGTCGGGAATATTAAAGCCTATGTTCTGACCGCCCTGTATAATGCCCCGGCAACGATAAACAGCTATTATCAGGCAGAGGTTAATCACGATATGTATGGAGGATAAAGGAACATGAAGAAGATGATAAAAAAAGTGATAGCACCAGTGTTGGTGATTGCGGTATTGTTTGCAGTATTAAGACCGTTTTGCATCCAGGATGGGAAGTGCAATTATTTCTTGCTGTTACTTCTGATGGGGATACCGTTTGGAATCGGAAAAATGTGTGTCTGGATGGTTCCAAGAGGTTTTGACCTCGGAGGCACGCTGGCAGTATGGACAATGAATCTTCTGATCGGAGGATTGATAGGAAGCATCGTTCTTCTGGCAATGATTGGACAGGCAATCATTTATCTCTGCGTTTTTCTGATTACAGTTCTTACAGGGATACATAAAATACCGAGAATAAAATGAAATAGATTTTTTGAAAAGCAGCTAAGACAAAAATTAGCTGCTTTTTTTCGGGGAACTTTGCGACACAATGGCGTAAAGTTGGGACAAATTGTAGGAAAGGAGACACCGTATTGAGCAATCGTGCAATTTCCACAGAACTTATTGAATTGGGAGAACGGATCAGAAAACGCAGACAGGAAATGAAGTTGTCACAGGAATCTTTTGCGGAAAAAGCAGGTATTAGTGTCAATACGGTCAGCAGGATTGAAGGCGGGCAAACTGCAATGTCTGTTGAGATTTTCAGGAAGATGATTGAGATATTGGAAATAGATGCCAATATCCTGCTGGGAAAAGAGGGAGGCGGTACAGAGAAGCAGGAATCAATTCAGGAAGTGCTTTGCCGGATTCAGAAGATGGAATGGAAAGAGCAGAAAATTATCATGCAGACCATAGATTCTCTGATAGACAGTTTTAATGAATACAGGTGAAATTTCACCATATATGGGGTGCAAAATAAAAAAACTCCCCATATATGCTAAGGATAATAGAATCCTGTGTTGTTAAAATGGAAAACAGAGAGATAAAGAAGGGAGATAGGATGGATGACCAGAGAAGAAAATTTGCTTTATCGGAGGCAGTGTCCTTATGATGCAATGGGAGACTATTCTGTTTTGATGGAAAATGAAAAGAACATAAAAGCAGAAAGAAATGCCAAGAAGTCTGATCCTGGCATCAGACGGAAAATAAAGTAGAGAATATTGTAACTATTAGAAAGGGCAGTAAGGAAGTTTCAGGCTCTCGTTAAAAAAAACGGGTGTACCGGAAGCTGTTTTTTACTGCCCTTTTTGTCAGTTGATCAGTAAGAATCCTATCCTTTCTGCCGATGGGCACCTGTTGCCAGCAGGCAGAAAGGTGGTAATTATGCTTACATTGCAGGAATTGAAACAGGTTGTAAGTAACAGGGAAGAAAGAAGAAAGGCTCCGTCCGCTAAATATTTAAGAGAAAACGATGTAGCAGTTGCAAAGCAGAGGTTGATGGACTGTGCGGAAATTATCGCATATCAGACCGGATATGTTCTCTATTGTGTGGGGGACTATGCAACGGTTTTTCCGATATTTACCTGTCGAGATTATGTGTATGAAGCAGAAAGAAAAATAGCAGTTGTTGAGGAGAATTTTTTTGATGATCAACCTTGGTATGTAAGGCTGATATTGGAAGGCGAAGACCGGCTGTGGAGAAACAGGGAAACACGAGAGCATAATAATTGTATTTCGTATAGCTGTATTTCCGAAGAATGGTGCGAATTGGCAGATAAACGGCAATGCCTGCTTGAAAGAATGATTGCAGAGGAAACAGTCAGGGAGTTGATGAATCTGTTGACAGAGCGACAGAGACAGATGATCCAGCGTATTTATTTTCAGCAGCAGACACAAAAAGAAGTCTCGCATGAACTGGGTATTACAGTTCCGGCAGTATCAAAGTGCATTTCACAGGCAATGCAGAAAATGCGGAATAATTCGGATGACTCTGCCAGAGTATTGAAAAAAGGAGACTGGAAGTATGCCTGGTAAAAAGCCAAAAGAAAGACAACGCTATATGCTGCGTGTAAATGATACGCTTATGGAAGTTACCAGGGCAGTATATCTGGCTTGGTATCAGGCTGGAAGAAAAGAGCGATACCAGGTTGAAAAAATGCAGAGGCATGGAGTATGTAGTATGGAGGAATTACAGGAAAAAGGCTATGACTGCTCTTTTTCGGTAGTATCACCGGAAGAAATCATTATCAGACTGTCAGAAATACAGGAACTGGAAAAAGCTCTGGGACATTTGACTAAAGAGGATGCGGAACTGATAACGCTATTGTTTTTTGAAGAATTTACAGTAAAAGAAACAGCACAGTATTTTGGGTGCTGCCCAAAGACGATTAGAAACCGGAGGAAGAAAGTATTGGAGAAATTAAAAGAACAACTGGAAAAAACATAAAACAATGTTGGAATAAAAATTTCTAAAAAATTTTTTAAACAGGTTAATTTTTGCCCTTTCACACATGCGGTTAGTGAAGGGGCAAATGTCTATTTTCAATTCGAGATAATAACTCCCCTTAAAAATTGAACCTTGACAATTTCATACCAGCAGCGAGAGGATACCCGGAATTTTTCAGCTACGCATTTTGCGGCGGGAATCCGGTGAAAACGTGAAGGGATACGGATGGGAGGCACCCTTTGCAGGAACGATTACGAATTACCTCTTGCGGCTTAATGCTTGATCCTGAACTTTACCTGAGTGTCATTCCTGTTTTACAGGATGACAGCAGATACCATGTGGCGGTGTTTCAGTAAAAGGCACTGCCATATGAATGTGCTGTTATCAGAGGTATTTCTGTATCAGCAATAAGATGTGGGAGGTGGTTCCAATGATTGAATAATGCAGGTGTGAG
Source organism: Blautia difficilis (assembly GCF_014297245.1). Classification (NCBI taxonomy): domain Bacteria; kingdom Bacillati; phylum Bacillota; class Clostridia; order Lachnospirales; family Lachnospiraceae; genus Blautia; species Blautia difficilis. Next base: position 56,146 of record NZ_JACOQG010000016.1, read on the forward strand.
CCTGCATGAAAACAGAATAGATAATAGAAGAAAGAGAGGATTCAGTCAAAATGAAAATGAGATTCAAAAGATTCTTGTCCGGATTTATGGCAGTCGCAACACTGGCTTCTGTCATTATTCAGCCAGTAGCAGTTTCGGCTTCTGAATTAGAACCGGAAGAAATACCATTTGAACAGCAGTATGCAGAATTAAAATATGTTCAGGATTCCCTTGATCCGGATGAGATCGTAAAGGCAAATGATATTGAACTTTCTTATGGGCAGGAATTTGATGTAGAAGTTGATCTGTCTGGAATTGAAGGTGTAGATGAAAGTAAGATTAAGGTTTTATTCCATGAAGCAAAGAATGAAACGGGTACAGATTTTGACACACATACACCAGATACTTACAAGGCTGTCTATGCAGTAAAACCAGTCAGCGGTCATCCTGCTTATAGAATCAGCAGAAACATTACAGTGAAAGAACCGGAAACAGAAGTACAGTCAGAGCGTGCTTCAGAAAGTACGGTAAATGTTGAAGATGATACTGGAGATACAGAGCAGAGCGAGGAAGATTCGGAATCGCACCGGGAAACACAAAATTCTGAAAGCACAGCAGATTTGGAATCTGAATTAACTGTTTCAGAAGCACTGGAGCAGGCAGAGAGTAATGGAATTGATCTGTATGCAATGAATGAAGGCGAAACAGTAACCTTTATGGCTGCGGCAGGCAATGCCAGAAGTTCACAGCAGGTTTCTGTGACCAGAGGGGCAGAATACCGATATGCAGATTATGGATATGGAACATATCTTACTTATCAGTACACTGTAAAATTCGGTAATATATCTGCCACAGCATACTGTGTGCAGCCATCCAAACCAGGGCCAGGAAGTGGAACCTATACGATCAATAAAGTTGGTGATGGGAAAGCACTTGCAAAAGTGTGCTATTACGGTACAAAGGCTTCTGGTGATGATGGTTTTTTTACAGAAGAAAACGGATATGGCAATTTAAGTACAGGAGCCAGATTTATCTTGGTACATCTGGCAGCATCTTATGCAAATGGAAGTGGGGATGCTTTTTCAGGTGCAAACAGTACAGCACAGAATCTGGCAATGAAACTCTATAATTACTGTATTTCACAGCCGGAAATTCCAGATGTGGCAATGTCCTTTTCGGATGCAGATGTAAAAGCCTATGTGGATGGCAACAGTCAGAGAACAAAGGATATTACATTTAATGCGGATGCGTTACAGACCATTACCATGAAACTTCCGGCAGGTGTACAGCTTCATAACCTGACAACAGGTAAAACAAGTAAAGCCGGGGAAAGTGTGGAAATTTGTGGTGGTACAAAGTTTTATCTGTCTGCACCATTAACACAGGTGAGTGATGTGGCAGGAAGCTGGTCTGCAACCATGAAAGGAAGCATTACCAAAGATTATTCAGCTTATAAGATTTCAACAGGTTCCGGAAACCAGGATCTGGCTCTGGTATTTGGTGAAGGCGTTGATGATGAGAAATATGTAGATTTTAAAGTATCCTGGGTACAGCAGGCAAGTGTTAAGGTGATCAAGAAAGATGCCAAGTCAGACGCAAAGCTGTCTGGTGCTGTGTTTGGATTATACAGTGATGCAGAATGCACAAAACTGATCACACAGTTACCTGCGACGGATGAAAACGGTGAAGCGTCCGTACAGATCACTAAGACACAGGATACTGTATATCTGAAAGAGATTACAGCTCCAAGCGGATATCGTATCAATGCAACAGCTTACAATGTGAAACTGGAAGTCAGCAAGACCACAACCGTTACCGTTCCAGATGAAGAACAGATGGGACAGCTTACCGTTTATAAAGAAGGTGAGGTTCTAGTTGGTGCAGATGTAACAGAAAATGGAACAACATTTAAGTATGAGAAACGCAGACAGAGTGGTGCTGTTTATGATGTGTATGCTGGAGCAGATATTAAAACTGCTTATGGTACAAAAGTTTACAGCAAGGGTGATCTGGTAAAAGAGAATCTGACAACAGATACAAACGGAGCTACCGTTCTTAAAAATCTGTATCTTGGTACATATATTGTAAAAGAGAAACAGGCTCCGACAGGATTTTATAATGCTGGAGAGGAAAAGACAGTAACATTATCTTATGCAGGACAGAACAGTAGATTCCAATACTGCATACCAGATGGACGGAACTTCCGGGGATGTAATCATTGAAGCAGTTTATGAGAACCATCCAGTTAAGGGAGAACTGACTATCGTGAAAAAGGGCGAAGTTCTGGACGGATTCAAGGATGATTTTACATATCAGACAGAAAATCTGGAAGGGGCAGAGTTTGAGATTTACGCTGCCGAGGACATCTATACTGCAGATTTCCAGAAAGATGATAATGGAAACCGTATTCTGGAATATGCTACTGGAACACTGGTAAAAACGGTTACAACGGATAAAGATGGGAAAGCAGTCCTGAAAAATCTGCCGCTTGGAAGTTATAAGATTGTAGAAAAGACAGCACCAGATGGTTTTGTTTTAAACAGCGAAGCACAGACCGTTACTTTTTCTTACAAAGATCAGGAAACACCAGTCATTGAGCAGACAGCTATCTTTGAAAATGACCGTCAGAAAGTAGAAATTTCTGTAGTAAAACAGGATGCTGATACAGAAAAAGCAGTTGCAGGGGCAGAGTTTGGACTTTATGCAAAGAATGATATGAAAGCTCATGGAGCTGTAATTGTAAAAGCAGACACACTGCTTGGAAAAGCTGTTTCCGGAGAAGATGGAAAGGCTGTATTTACACAGGATCTTCCATTTGGTGAATATTATATCAAAGAACTTGTAGCACCAGATGGTTATGTATCTTCTGATGAAGTTCTGGAAGTAAAAGCAGAATATCAGGGACAGGATGTTAAGGTAGTACAGTTATCTTCTGTATTTAAGAACCAGCCTACAAAGGTTGTAGTTTCCAAGTCTGATTTAACTACTGGCGTGGAATTGTCAGGTGCGACACTTACTGTTCTGGACAAAGATGGAAATGTAGTTGATACATGGAAATCTGTAAAAGGCGAGCAGCATCTGATTGAACGACTTACTGTAGGGGAAAACTATATTCTCAGGGAAGAGATGGCTCCTTATGGATACCTCAAGGCAGAAGAGATTACCTTTACGATTGAGGATACCGGGGAAATCCAGAAAGTTGAAATGAAAGATGATGTGCCGACAGGAACGATTATCATCAATAAAAATGGAGAATTTCTGGATAAAGTAACTGCACTGGATTCCGTTGGAGGCTGGATCAAACATTTATTCCAGTATGTAACAGGCAGTCTGAAAGATGTTACCTTTGAAGTCTATGCTTTAGAGGATGTGAAATCTGCAGACGGAGAAAGTGAAGATTATTATAAAAAAGACGAGCTGGTAGCAACCATTACAACGGACGATACTGGTATTGCAAAGATATCCGGACTTCCGCTTGGCAAATACTATGTAAAAGAAAAAGCTACAGTGGATGGTTTTGTACTGGATAATGAAGCAAGAGAGATTGATCTGACATACCGGGATCAGGATATTGCAGAAGTCACTTACTCTGCTGACTGGCAGAATAACCGTCAGAAAGCGGAAGTGGAGGTTGTGAAAAAAGAGAAAGATTCTGATCGTGTACTGGAAGGTGCGGTATTTGCCCTCTGTGCCAAGGATGACATTACAGGAGCAGACGGAAAAGTAATTCTGAAAGCAGATACTGTGATCGAGGAACTGGCAACAGACAAAGAAGGCAAGCTGACTTTTACAGCAGATTTACCGATTGGTTTTGCGTATTATATCAAAGAAACATCTCCGGCACCTGGATTTGCAACGACAGATGAAACACAGGAGTTTACATTTGAGTACGACGGTGCAGAAAAGGAAAAAGTATCTTATAAGAATCTTCCTGAGCAGATAGAAGAATTTTCCCATCCGGATGACTGGTGGTTGGATGAAGAGGATTCTGATGATGGTTTACCAGTGTTTGATTCGGACGAGGCAGAAGATTATACAAAGGGCAGACAGCGTTTGACGGGAGTACCGATGGTTACTGGGTATGAAGCACTGGAGCGACACCGAGGTGTCCGCAGACCAAGACGTAAATTAAGCAGACGGGAAAAACGTGCCTGGAAAAAAGCCCAGAAATATGAACTGAAGTTACATAAGGCACACGAAAAGGAAGAAAGAAAACTTGCGAAGCAGGCGGCAAAACAGGCTGCTCGTGAAGAAAAGGCAGCACAGAAACAGGCAAAGAAAGCAGAAAAGCATAAAAAAAAGACAAAGCCGCCGGGTTCTGTAAAATCCAGTGGAAAAAAAGGTACTGGAAAGCAAATATCCAGCACGAATAAAGACAATAGAAATAAAGGGAAAAACATTACCGCACAGCAGTCGATTCCATACAGGGAAATGGGAAAAGACGGAATCTGTCGTGTGGAGGATGGGTATTATTCAAAAACAATTCGTTTTTATGATATCAACTATCAGTTAGCACAGAATGAGGATAAAAATGCGATTTTTGAGAACTGGTGTGATTTCCTGAATTATTTTGACAGTACCATCCATTTTCAGTTGTCCTTTATCAATCATCACAGCAACATGACGGAATATGAAGATGTGATCCGTATTAAAAAGCAGAATGACAGTTTTGATGATCTGCGTATGGAGTTTGCCCAGATGCTCAGAAATCAGTTGGCAAAAGGAAATAATGGTCTTGTCAGAACCAAGTACATTACATTTGGAATTGAAGCTGACAATATCCGGGAAGCAAAACCAAAACTGGAACGTATCGAAACAGACATACTAAATAATTTTAAAGTTTTCGGGGTATCTGCGTATCCGTTAAATGGTGTGGAGCGTTTGCAGATCATGTATGAAACATTCAACCAGAATGTCAAAGTACCATTCAAGTTCAGCTATGATGATATGCTGCGTACCGGGCTGAATACAAAGGATTATATTGCACCATCCAGTTTCCTGTTCAAAAATGGAAAGGATTTTCAGATGGGAGATACCATCGGAGCAGTATCCTATCTGCAGATTCTGGCACCAGAGCTGACGGATAAAATGCTTGCTGAATTTCTGGAAATGGACTGTAACCTGCTTGTTAATCTGCATATCCAGTCCATCGACCAGATGAAAGCAATCAAATTGGTCAAGAGTAAGGTTACGGACATTAACCGCATGAAAATTGAGGAACAGAAAAAAGCGGTACGCTCCGGATATGATATGGATATTATTCCATCTGACCTGAATACATACGGAGGGGAAGCGAAAAGACTTCTGGAAGATTTACAGTCGAGAAATGAAAGAATGTTTCTTGTGACTTTGGTGTTTTTAAATACAGCGAAAAATAAACAGGAGCTGGAAAATGTGGTATTCCAGACGGCAGGTATTGCACAGAAATATAACTGTGCATTAAAAAGATTGGACTATCAGCAGGAACAGGGCCTTATGAGCAGTTTGCCACTTGGAAGAAACTGGATTCCGATCAAGCGGGCATTGACTACCACATCGACAGCTATTTTTGTTCCATTTACAACGCAGGAACTGTTTATGGGTGGGGAATCTATCTATTATGGGTTAAATGCCCTGTCTAATAACCTGATCATGGCAGACCGGAAAAAGCTGAAGAATCCAAATGGGCTGATACTTGGTACTCCTGGATCTGGTAAATCTTTTGCAGCAAAAAGAGAGATTACCAATGTATTTATTGTCACAAAAGACGACATTATTATCTGTGATCCGGAGGGAGAATATTTTCCGTTAGTCCGGGCATTTAACGGGCAGGTTATCCGTATTTCTCCGACCAGTCATGATTACATCAATCCAATGGACATTAATATCAATTATGCGGATGATGACGATCCGTTATCTCTGAAATCAGATTTTATCCTTTCGCTTTGTGAACTGGTAGTAGGAGGGAAAAATGGTCTGGAACCAGTGGAAAAAACAATCATTGACCGATGTGTACGTCTGGTATATCAGGACTATCTTGCTGATCCGGTTCCAGAGAAAATGCCAATTCTGGAAGATTTATATAATCTGCTTCGCAAACAGGAAGAGACAGAGTCGCAGCGGCTGGCAACAGCACTGGAAATCTATGTAAATGGTTCCCTGAAGGTGTTTAATCACCGCACAAATGTAGAGTTGAACAATCGTCTGGTATGTTTCGATATTAAAGACCTTGGTAAACAGCTTAAAAAACTTGGCATGTTGATTGTTCAGGATCAGGTTTGGAACAGGGTAACAGTCAATCGTTCTGCTCATAAGTCTACCAGATATTACATTGATGAGTTCCATCTGTTGCTGAAAGAGGAACAGACAGCAGCGTACAGTGTGGAAATCTGGAAGAGATTCAGGAAGTGGGGAGGTATTCCGACTGGTATCACGCAGAACGTAAAAGATCTGCTTGCATCAAGGGAAATCGAGAATATCTTTGAAAACTCAGATTTTATCCTGATGCTCAACCAGGCATCCGGGGATCGACAGATTCTGGCAAAACAGCTTAATATTTCAACACACCAGCTTTCCTATGTAACAAACAGTGGAGAGGGAGAAGGGCTGATTTTTTATGGAAATACAATTATTCCATTTAAGGACAGATTCGATAATACCCTTATGCTTTATGCGTTAATGTCATCGAAGCCGGAAGATGTAGAGAAGCGTGAAAAACTCGGCATCAAAGGCAGAGATGATAGTTAAAGAGGTGACAGCAGAGTATGAGAAAATGGGTGGCAGGATTGTTACTTTCTATATCCGTTATATTGCTTACGATCAGTCTGTATTTCCTGATGGGATTTTTTATGCAGGAAAGACAGGATAACCAATTACAGCAAGAGTTGCAGGAACTTATGCAGGAAAAAGAGGACGATCCAGAAGAAGATACTTCCGACGATTTAGAGGTAGATGCTGGAATTTTGGCATTGCATGAAGAAAATTCAGATTGTATTGGCTGGCTGACCATTGATGGGACGAGAATAGATTATCCGGTCATGTACCGGCCCGGAGATAAAAATTATTATCTGCATCGGGATTTTAACGGGGAATATTCTGCAAATGGCTGTTTATTTCTGGCAGAGGAATGTGTACCAGGAGATTCGGACAATCTGATCATATATGGACATCACATGAACAGTGGGAAGATGTTTGCTGACCTTGAAAAATATAAGGACGAAGGATTTTATGAAGAACATCCGACAATCCTGTTCCGCACGATATGGGGAAATGAACAGTATCAGATATTTGCAGTATTTACAACACCCGTTTATACAGGAAATGATTTTGATTATTACAGTTTTATCAAAGCGGGAACAGTGGATGATTATAAAAAATTTGTTGCCTCCGTTAAGGAAAAATCACTTTATCAAACAGGAACAACAGCAAAATACAGAGATAAGTTACTTACACTGTCTACTTGTGAGTATTCCCAGAAAAATGGGCGTATGGTACTGGTTGCAAAGAAAAATAACGGAAAATTACCATAGATCAGGAGATGATGACCATGCAAGAGCATGAATATAAAGCAAGGGACAAGACTGTCCAGAAGATGAGCAGGGATGGACTCCGGGAAAAAAATCTTCGCAGTAAAAAGGAAAAGCGAATTACCGGGCGTGAGGCAGATGAGAAGAAAACAGCCGGACACAGGGAACAGGAGCTGGACTTTGGAAAGGTCAGAAAAACTCATACTGCAGAAGAAACGGTTGAGGAAGTGACAGAAGGAAAGCACAGGCTGCAGTCCAGACATGCTTTTCTGGAACAGGAAGAAATTGCAGAAGCGGAAGAAATGGAAAACTCAGAAATGAGTGATGATAAAGCAGGCGGGGAGAAATCTCCGTCTGTTTCACGTTCCAGACTTCGGAAAGAAAGTATCCGGGGGCATCCGGAACGGAAATTTGAACGTGATTCTGAAATAACAGAAACGGACAGGCAGAATCGAAAGAAAAAGATGGTCACAGCCTATGCAGCAAAAGAGCAGAAACGCTACCATGAAAAGTCAGAAGTTGATGAAAAATCAATGGAAGATTTTCGGGAAGAGATCAAAGGCAAGACAAAAAGGGAACAGATACGAAAAGAACAGAAGAAATCAAAATCCCGGCTTTCCTTTGAAGATGAAAGCAAGGGTGTGATTCCTGGCAGTGGGATGGCAAAAAGGGGAGCTTCCGCCGTTTCGGAAACGGTATCTGATTATGGTCAGAAAAAGGTCAGAGAAGATACCGATGATAATGCTGCTCTTGATGCGGCAGGTCAGATGGAGCTTGCAGGAGAAAGTCTTGCAAGAAAGTCTGTTTACGTTCGGGAACGATTGAAAGAGAACCGACAGAGAAATAACCGGTTAAGGGAATCTGTTCTGGAAGAAACAGAAAAATTCCGCCTGCAGTTTGGCACCAGTGCTTCCGATGAAGCAAAAAGGGCGGTTCAGAAAGAAGCAGAGCAGAAAAAGCAGTCTGCCTTAAAGAAATTATTGCAGAAAAAGCGTTACCAGAAGCAGTATCAGGCTGCGAAACAGGGAAAGGCTGTGAAAGATGCAGTGCTTGTAAATGCACAGCGATTTACAGAAAAAGCCAAAGCTGCGGTCAAGGAGCTTGTGGCACAGAACAGGAATATCCTCCTGTCCATAGGAGTTCTGGTTCTGCTGTTTGCGTTGATGGCGACGAGTCTGTCAAGCTGTGCTGCGTTATTCCAAGGAAGTTCCAATGCTATTATTTCTACCAGTTATTCCAGCGAGGATGCAGATATTTATGCTGCGGAAAATGCTTATGTGGCTTTGGAAAATGCACTGAATGAACAGATCAATCAGATGAAAACAAACCATTCCGATTATGACGAGTTCCAGTTCCAGATTGATGAGATCGGACACAATCCGTATCAACTCATTTCTTATCTGACAGTCAAGTACGGCGGTTTTACCTATGCAGAGGTTGCAGATGAGATTCAGGATATTTTTAAGGAACAGTATGGCTTATATACGGATTCGACACGAGAAACCGTAACAGAAAAGAAAACGGTCAGGGTTGGAGAATCATTGGGACAGGTTGTAACCAGTGGATATTGTAACTGCCCGATCTGTTGCGGACAGTGGAGTGGAGGCCCGACAGCAAGTGGAGCCTATCCACAGGCAAATCATACGATTGCGGTAGATGCTTCCAATCCATTTGTGCCAATGGGAACCCATGTCATTATGAATGGCGTGGAGTATGTAGTTGAGGATACCGGAAATTTTGCACAGTATGGTGTGCAGTTTGATGTATTTTATGGCGATCATGCTTCTGCGTCAGCACATGGGCATCGGACCTGGGAAGCATACATAGCAGACAGCAATGGAAGTCAGGAAGTGGAAGTAACGACAACAAGAGAAGTGAACCGGCTGGATGTAACACTTACGAACCATAACCTGGATGCAGTTTTAAGAAACCGTATGACAGATAAGGAACAGGAGCAGTATGACGCTTACAACAAATACTATGGAAATCGTGATTATCTGTTTGACCTTAACACAATTCCGACAGGTGGGGCAGGCTTTGGATATGATATTCCGGCAGAAGCACTTTCTGATCCGCAGTTTGCCAAGATGATCCGGGAAGCGGAAAAATATCTTGGTTATCCGTATGTCTGGGGCGGTGCATCGCCATCTACCAGTTTTGACTGCTCTGGTTTTGTATGCTGGGTAATCAATAATTGCGGAAATGGATGGAACGTGGGAAGAACAACAGCGGACGGGCTTCGTTCTTATTGTTCCTATGTATCTCCATCTGATGCAAAGCCGGGAGATCTAATCTTTTTCCAGGGAACTTATGATACGCCGGGAGCGAGCCATGTTGGAATTTATGTAGGAAATAACATGATGATTCATTGTGGAAATCCGATTCAATATACAACGAGAGCTTACACAACCAGATATTTTAAACGTCTGGTAGTTGGCAGAGTGCAGACACCAACGCTTGCCATGCTGACAGAAAGAAAAGAGAAAATTGAGCATTTCAAGAAAGAAGCCTATTATAAGGTTTCCCTGTCAGATGGGAAACTTACGGTAACGTCAGAGAGTATCCCGTTAGAAACGGAAGCGGAAGAATTAAGAAAACTTTGTGAGGGGGCAGAAGCACTGGTCACAAGGGTAAAAAGAGAACAGAAAAAGACTTTCCCACCAAAACTTTATGATCTGACCAGTCTGCAGAGGGAAGCAAATCGTTTTTTCGGATACACTGCCCAGAAGACACTGGATATGCTGCAGGAGCTGTACGAAGAAAAGATGGTTACCTATCCGAGAACAGACAGTCAGTATGTAACCGAAGATATGAAAGAAACGGTAAAAATGCTTGTCGAAGGCATGACAGATTTTCTTCCGTTTCTGAAATCTGAACAGACTGGAGAAAACATAGATCGTGTGGTTAATAATGCAAAGGTATCTGATCATCATGCAATACTGCCGACAAAAGAAGCAATGGAAAAAGGCATGGGAGGACTTTCCAGTGGAAAGAAAAATCTGCTGATGCTGATCGGACAGCAGCTTGTTCAGGCAACAGGGGAAGAGTACCTTTATGAGCAGACAGAAATTTCCGTACAGTGCAAAGAACATGAGTTTACTGCAAAAGGGAAGCTGCCTGTGCAGATGGGCTTCAAAGAAGTGGAAGAAGCCTTTCGGAAATACTGTGTAAAGGATAAGAAATCTGATGAACCGGATCATAAGACAGAACTTCCAGAAGGATATGAGGAAGGAATGACTCTTGCCTCTGTGAAAGCAGAGAAGAGTACACATTACACTTCTCCGCCGAAGATGTTTACCGAAGATAGGAAGAAATAGAACCGGAAGATATAAAAGAACAGATTGTAGAGCAGGAACCTCATAATTTCCATATTACGGACGATGATCTTGGCTCTGGCGGTCCGAAGGCAAAGTTTAAAGCAAATATGGAAGCTATCCGGCTGTTGAAAGAACTGGAACAGGAGCAGAGATTGGCAACACCGGAAGAACAGGAAGTGTTGTCAAGATATGTTGGCTGGGGCGGTATTCCACAGGCTTTTGAAGAAAGAAACAGTGCTTGGGCAGAGGAATACACGCAGTTAAAAGGAGTCCTTACATCAGAAGAATACAGTGCAGCAAGGGCGTCAACCCTGAACGCTTTTTATACTTCCCCGACAGTCATCAAAGCAATGTATGAAGCACTTGACAACATGGGACTGAAACAGGGAAATATCCTGGAGCCATCCTGTGGAGTAGGTAACTTTATGGGACTTTTACCGGAAAGCATGAGTGCCACAAATATGTACGGCGTGGAGCTTGATCCGGTTTCCGGGCAAATTGCAAAACAGCTTTACCAGAAGAATAGGATTGCAGTACAGGGATTTGAGGAAACCAGTTACCCGGACAGCTTTTTTGACTGCGTGATTGGAAATGTACCGTTTGGGGCATATCAGGTCAGTGACCGCAAATATGACAGATACCACTTTATGATCCATGATTATTTTATTGCAAAATCCTTAGACCTGGTACGTCCGGGCGGAGTGGTGGCAGTTGTCACATCAAGCGGTACAATGGATAAACAGAATCCGGAAGTCCGACAGTATTTTGCAAACCGGGCAGACCTGCTTGGGGCAATACGCTTACCGAACAATGCTTTCCAGAGAAATGCCAATACCAGTGTGGTTGCGGATATTCTGTTTTTCCAGAAAAGGGACAGGGCTGCAATTACAGAACCAGACTGGGTACAGTTAAAAACTACACCGGAACTGGCAAAAGTACATGGAGAATGGGGAATACCTGCGAAGTGCGGAAATCACAGAGGAAGCAAATTACAATATGATTGATGGACTTAAAAATAATGCAGCACCAAAAGATAAAAAGAACCGTCCAAAAGAATCTGTCCTTGCAAAACTGAATGAGAAAAAGGAAGAAATTGCAAGACGTAGTGGACAGAAAGATATGCAGCAGGTAATGGAAGAAGATATAGAACGCAAGAAAAGATAGGCTCTTTTATTAATGGATTTGAATTATAGATTCGAAGTTTTATATTTAGGTTGATGAAAGATTGTTATGTAGGTAGTCTTTCCTGCACTTTTTAATTTAGCTAATACTTTGTGTTTTCAGAAAATATTATTTTTTTATCAAAATTTGTAAATTAATGTCACTATTATGGGCGGGTATTCGTATTATGATTAAAAGAGAAAATAAAGGGGGTGAATCCAATGGGAAAGATATTCGGAAGTCGGAGCAAAAAAGATAATATTTCTAATAAGGGAGGAATTACATGAGAAACAAAAGAATGAGTTTTAAACGTTTATTATTCACATTTATGGTTATGGTATGCCTTTGTGTTCCGTCGTCGATTGTTTTTGCACAAACAGATAAAGAGATGACTCAAGAAGCGGATAAAGGTGTTCCGGAAGTGCGTTTTACAGGCGATGTTAACGGACATGAAGAATTTAAATTTGTACCTGTTGCCAGAACAACTCAAGAACCAACATCAAAATGGTCTTGGAGTGATGGAAAATATTATGTAGATGGTAGTAGTAATTATTCAACATTATATACAAATTATTATTTTACGAGCGTTAAAGGTAAAAAATTTAGTTTTTCTGCAGGCTCAAGTAATAAAGTAAAGGTTGATTTGGTACATAAAGGAACTATTGTTCAAACGGTTGTAAGTAGTTGGACAATTAGTGCGGGTGGTAGTAAATCACATACGATTACAGCTGATGATCTTGGCGGATACAGCAATAGTGATAAATTTTATTTTCGTTTTAATAGCAGCCCTATAGGTAACCGTTATTCTATTTCAGGTTATTTTGGCTAATGTTTTGTAAAAGCCCTTCTATGCAATTGATAGAAGGGCTTTTACACTTTTGAATTTATAGGGGGATTTATGGAAAGGATTAAGAACAATATATTTTTTAATTTAAGTAATACAATGCTTAAAATAATAGGATTAGTATGTATGACCATTGATCATTTGTATTTATATGTATTTGCAAACACTACGATAAATGTTAGTATTTTTAGAATTGTGGGTCGAATTGCAGCACCGTTATTTCTTTTTGCTGTGATACAGGCTATGCGGTATTCATCAGATAAAAAAAGTTATATTTTCAGATTGTATAAATATCATATATGTATTTGCATTCTTGAAATTGTTTTATCGTATTTATTACATTCGGAGATCTCATTTAATGTAATTCCAGAATGGCTTTTTACAGCAATTTATATTTACTTGATTGATATGATTATAAAGAAAGAACATATTATAAGGCATATAGTTTTAATGCTTATACCTATTTTAGTAGGGATAGGAAGTCTT
>NZ_JACOQG010000017.1:0-68429 GCF_014297245.1 Blautia difficilis
AGGCAGAGATCCTGGAGGCAGAGGGCGAACAGGAATATATGAAAATCCTTGCTCAGGCTTATGGAGAAGAGGACAGGAGTGAGTTTTATTCTTTTGTGAGAAGTCTGGATGCGCTGAAGACATCTATGAAAGGTGAGGACAAAACAGTGATACTGTCCGCGGATTCACCGATCGCTCAGATTTTTGAAGGGAAATAAAAGAAAAAAGTAGCAATAGTACACTCTCAAGTATTTCCAGATTTTTATATAAAATAGATGAGAAATTGACTTTGTAAGCAGGTATGAGACTTGACGAACGATATGAATGTGGATATAATAGGTTCAGAAAAGAAAAAATGGAATTTTTAACCGGATTTTACCGGCTCGGATATTGCTAAGGAGGAACATTTTATCATGAAAATCGGAAATGATATTTATTATGTAGGTGTAAATGATCATCAGGTAGACCTGTTTGAAGGTCAGTATGTAGTGCCAAACGGTATGTCCTATAATTCATATGTGATCATGGATGAGAAGATTGCAGTTATGGATACCGTAGATGCTAATTTCAAAGACGAATGGCTTGAAAATGTAGCCAAAGTCCTGGACGGTGCGAAACCGGATTATCTGGTAGTACAGCATATGGAGCCGGATCATGCCGCAAATATCGAGAACTTCATGAAAGCATATCCTGACACAACCGTAGTTGCAAATACCAAGACTTTCACTATGATGGGAAATTTCTTCAGAAACCTGAATCTGGACGGAAAGAAGCTGGTAGTTGCAAACGGTGACAGCCTGACAATTGGAAAACATGTGCTGACTTTCGTATTTGCACCGATGGTTCACTGGCCGGAGGTTATGGTTACCTATGACAGCACTGATAAGGTTCTGTTTTCAGCAGACGGTTTCGGTAAATTCGGAGCACTTGACGTAGAAGAAGACTGGGACTGCGAAGCACGCCGTTACTATATCGGAATCGTTGGAAAATATGGTGCACAGGTTCAGAAGCTCCTGAAAGCTGCCGCAACTCTGGATATCCAGACAATCTGTCCACTCCATGGACCAATCCTCACAGAGAACCTTGGATATTACCTTGAGAAATATGATATCTGGTCCTCCTACAAAGTAGAGAGCGAAGGTGTTGTGATCGCCTATACATCTGTATATGGAAACACAAAGAAAGCAGTAGAACTTCTGGCACAGAAACTGGAAGAAAAAGGTTGTCCGAAAGTAACTGTATTTGACCTTGCAAGAGATGACATGGCAGAAGCAGTGGAAGAGGCTTTCCGTTACGGCAAACTGGTACTTGCCACAATTACATACAATGGAGATATTTTCCCATTTATGCGTACTTACATTGAGAATCTTACAGAACGCAGCTACCAGAACCGCACCATCGGTCTCATTGAAAACGGAAGCTGGGCACCTGCAGCAGCAAGAATCATGCAGGGGATGTTCGAAAAGAGCAAAAACATTACATGGCTCGAGAACAATGTAAAGATCATGTCCTCACTCAGCGAAGCAAATGAGGCAGAGATTGAGGCTATGGCTGAGGAGCTTTGCAAATAAATTTTGGCTACGATAAGGTATCAAATTCTGAAGTATATATAGAAAATTATTAAATGCAGAGAATCTGCAACTATACTAATATTAAAAAACAGGGAGTGTACAACTTTAAGTAAGTTGTACACTCCCTGAAATTTTTTACCAGAATATTTGCCTGCCACTCTATTGACAATAGTATGATTTCGTACTATTATACTTTGGTATGAAATCATGCTATGAAAGGAAAATAAAAATGTCAGAGATAATTCAAGATAAAGTTAATCAAATAAACTGCCTGAACGAAGAAATTGATTCCTTGTATCATCAGGCGGCATTAAAGCTGGGAGTATCGGACTGCGTTCTGTTTGTTCTTTATATGCTTCACACGAATGACGGGAAATGTCTGCTCTATGATATTTACAAATTATCGGGAATCAGCAAACAAACAGTCAATTCAGCAATTCGAAAACTGGAAAATGAAGAAACGGTATATCTGGAAAAATGTAATGGAAAATCGAAGATGGTATATCTTACTGAGAAAGGAAAAACATATACTTCCCAGACAGCTGCACGACTATTTGAGGCTGAATGTAAAGCGCTAAGCAATTGGACGGAGGAAGAAATTAACCTGTATCTTAAGCTGACTGAAAGATATCATGCAGATTTAAAGAATGAAATCGAATCTTTATAGAAAGTGGAAGAACTATTGGAATCTGTCAAATAAGCAGAGGAAAGATTTAAAGAAAATTGTTATAAAATCATCTATAAGATTATGGGACTTAACAACAGAAAGGAAAATAGGAAAATGGAACAGACAATACAGCTTTCGGATCATTTCGGTTACAGACGACTGATCCGTTTTACAATACCGTCAATTCTTATGATGATCTTTACATCCATCTATGGTGTAGTTGATGGATTTTTTGTATCAAATTTCGTTGGAAAGACATCATTTGCAGCGGTAAATTTTATCATGCCATTTCTGATGATCACCGGAGCTATGGGATTTATGTTTGGAACTGGTGGAAGTGCGTTGATTGCTAAAATCATGGGTGAAGGAAAGAAAGAGAAAGCACAGAAAATTTTTTCGCTCCTTATTATGGCTACGATTATCTGTGGAATTGTAATTGGAGCAATCAGCATAATTTTTCTCAGACCAGTAGCCGTATTTCTTGGAGCAAGAGGAGAGATGCTGGAAGAATGTATTATATATGGAAGAATTATTCTCGTAGCATTGCCATTCCTTATGTTACAGTACGCATTTTCAAGCCTGGCTGTTACCGCAGAAAAGCCGAAACTGGGATTGATTGTGACAGTTACTGCAGGTGTGATAAATATGGTTGGTGATGCGCTTTTTATGGCTGTTTTTCAGTGGGGAATCGCCGGAGCGGCAATGGCTTCCGCACTGGGACAGATTGTAGGAGGTATTATTCCGCTGATTTATTTTGTCCGGAAAAATACCAGCCGATTAAGGATTGTCAGACCGGAATGGGACGGCAGAGCACTGCTTAGAATCTGCACCAATGGCTGCTCGGAACTTATGAGCAATATCTCTATGTCCGTCGTCGGCATGCTTTATAATACACAGCTTATGAAATATGCAGGAGAAGACGGGGTGGCAGCCTACGGTACGATCATGTATGTGAATTTTATTTTTATTGCAATTTTCATTGGCTATGCAACAGGTGTTGCGCCGGTGATCAGTTATCATTATGGTGCCGGGAATACAAAAGAACTGAAAAGTTTGCTGAAAAAAAGTTCTGCATTGATCCTGATTTCATCTGCATTGATGTTTGGAATATCAGAACTTATGGCAAAACCACTGGCAGGTATTTTTGTTGGATATGATGCGGCACTGCTGGAAATGACTGCGCATGGTTTCTCAATCTATGCAGTTTCTTTTATCTTCGCAGGGATTGCCATATTTGGCTCCGCTTTCTTTACAGCTCTCAATGATGGACTTACATCGGCAGTCATTTCATTCCTCAGAACACTTCTGTTTGAATGCGCTTCCGTAATGATCCTGCCGCTGATTCTTGGGCTTAATGGAATCTGGTGCTCGATTGTTGTAGCAGAGTTCATGGCAGTGGTGGTAACTTTGATATTTCTTGTGGTTAAACGTAAAAAGTATGGATATTGGTAAAATGAAATAGAGTATCTGGATTATATAATCGGCATATGGGTGACCAAGACTTAAAATATTTCTCCAGTTTGTTCTATAATATGCTATACTAGCTTTAGTTAAAACTCAGGGAGGCGGTAAGATGACTAAATTAGGTCAGATGTTAGTTGATGATGGGTACAAGCGTGGAAAAATTCAGGGAGCACTTTTATGTGGAAAAACGCCTGAGGAAGTAGCAGAAATGTTTGATATTTTGTTACAAGAAGTGTTAAAAGTGAAAGAGAATGAAAAAGATATGAAAAAAGCTTGAGTCATAGACTTATATTTATATACTATTTAGAAAAATTGTTATGACAGGTATATTTCTTATACTTTGTTCTTTTATGATTCCTGATGGATTCTGGGAACATCATAAGCAGGAAGCCACCCTTATCACGTGCGTTGTGAATCTGGCAATTGTAGTATATATGTTTGGAGTTGTGATAAAGAAAATAAACAGGGAGAAAAAGAATCCGGCAATTATTATAGTTGTTGTAGTATTGGAGATTGTGTTGGTGATGTGGATTTTGCAGAGCTTTGCTGCCAGATCAATAGAAAATGCTGATGGAACCAGTAAGGGTGTTGTAGCAGAGCAGTTTGCGATGCAACTGTTGCTTAATGAAAAAGATGTCGAAGAAGACTGGATATGTGGATATAATTATGTTCAGATTGATTTACACCCGGATGTCTATCGTGTAGGTTTCACTTATTATGCAAATCAGAAAGATGTAGAAATAGGAAAAGAAAGTGTGTATGGTTATGATATTCAGGTGGATTCCGAGTATATGATTACGATAAAAGAAAAAAGTGTTGCAATCGGTGAGGATTTGTGGAGCAAAAATACAGATCTGATAGAATAAAACCAATAAAATTGAAAATTTCAGTACAGAAAGGATAAAACTCAAAAAGTATTAAGAAGTTATAAAAACCAGTAAGATAATACTGAAGAGAAAGGCAGGAACAAAACATGACAGTAGCAGAAGTTGTAAAGAAAATGGTAGAGTATTCCAAGGGCGATCTTCATGACATCAACCATTTCATGAAAGTATACGCATATGCAAAAACAATCGCAGAGGGCGAAAATCTGTCACCGGAGCAGCAGAAGCTGGTGGAGGTAACTGCGGTTGTTCATGATATTGCCTGCCCTCTCTGCAGAGTAAAATATGGAAATGCCAACGGCAAGCATCAGGAGGAAGAAAGTGCGGCACTGATAGAGGAATTTTTCGCAGATTCAGATCTGCCGAAAGAATTTGTAAATCGTGTTTCTTATATTGTAAGTCATCATCATACAATAACCGGAATCGATGGTATTGATTATCAGATCATGATAGAGGCAGATTATCTGGTAAATGCAGATGAGAGTAATTTCTCCGGAAACAATGTGAGAAATATGCTGGAAAAAGTATTCAAAACAGAGACAGGAAAATTCCTGCTTCAGTCTATGTATCAGAAAAGATTAAATGCTGAAGAATAAAAAGAAAACGTTAAGAAAGATTATGAGTGATAAAAAACCGGTGCAGAAGTGTGCCGGTTTTTTATGGGGAAATTCAGGGCTTATAATTTGTTTGTATTACAATTATATGTGGATGAGAGGTTATAATAAATATAAAAAATCTGATACCTGAAAATTTATTTAAAAGATATGAAACTTTTCTCTATAATTCCCCATCTAATAAGTGTAAAACAAAACAACAAAGCTTCATTCGAATGAAACATATTTGTAAAAACATAAGAGCTACTGGATATGAAGTAAACAGTAACACATAAAACTCTAAACAAGGAGGATCAGCATTTGATACAGTTGGTAAAACGCTCCATCTCAGGAGATGCGGATGCATTTCTGGAATTGATGGAAAAGAATTCTCTGGCAATGTACAAGGTGGCGAGGGGAATCCTGGATAATGATGAGGATGCCGCAGATGCCATGCAGGATACCATACTTACCTGCTTTGAAAAAATACATACACTGAAAAATCCGGAATATTTCAAAACCTGGATAATCCGGATTCTGATCAATGAATGCAATAAAATCCACAGACACTACAAAAATTTCAGCAGAGCCGAAGAACTTCCGGAAGTTCCCGGACAGGACATGTCCATTGAGGAATTTGAGTTCAAGGAAATGCTTGGAATGCTGGATGAATCCTACAGGATCATACTGGTTCTGTATTATGTAGAGGGATTTCGGATCGCAGACATTGCTTCTATATTAAATATGAATGAAAACACAGTAAAGACCAGACTGGTCAGAGCCCGGGTGCAGCTAAAGCAGGAATATACTTCAGCAGAAGATAATATTCAGAAGAAAAGACTGCAGCAGAAGAAAAACAGAGAATTCACAGGTATCACAGAAGAGCTTGCAAAAGATCAGAATGGAAATCTGAGAACAGGATCAGTAACAGCAGGAAGCATAACGGTAAGTGCAAGAAAGGGATGAAGTGATTATGGCGAAGAAATTGGATTTTGATAAAGAAAAGAATAACAGAAATGACAATGCGATAGAGGAAATCATGCAGGCAGAGTTTCCATTGCCAAAGCAGGCAGAAGATGCAAAAAACGAAGCATTTTCCAGAATCAGAGAAATGGCAGCAGCTTCTGGAAATGTGGAGAATACAGAGAATATGGTGCAAAGATTGCGGGAGAAATCAACAGAAAAATCAACAGGAAGTTCCGGAAAGAAATCATCCGGAACAGCAAAATCGCACAAGAAATTCAAAGCAGTATACAAAACAGCTTTGGGACTGACCGCAGCTGCAGCCGTATTTTCCGCAGTATGTATCACAAATCCTGCATTTGCAGAGAACATTCCTCTGGTCGGAAATGTATTTAAGCAGCTCGGCAATTCCCTGGGATTTTATGGTGATTATTCAAAATATGCAAAGCAGCTGACAGATTCCACAGAAGATGCACTGTCTGCAGATGCTGATGGAAGTCAGGAGGGCAGCAGTAATTCTCAAAATGTTCAGGTTGAGGATCAGAATACAACAGAAAATCACAATGCAGATAAAACGAAAGACGATCAATCCTACAGCAAAACGGTAGATGGAACAACTGTCACACTCTCAGAGGTATACTGTAATGAACTGGCAATGTATCTGTCTATGGCAATCCACACAGAAGATAAATTCCCGGATACCTTCATTACATCTGATGGAAAACCCAATATTAAGCTCAGTGAGGATTCTACAGTCAAATATGATTACATGGATGGAAAAAGTAATCTGTTTAATGCTTATCTGGATGGAAAAATGCTGGATGATAACACCTATGCAGGAGTTTTGCGTATTCCTGTGGACGATATGACAGTGGATGATGCAGGATGGACAAAATATTATGAGGTGCGTAATGCATTTTTCAAAGAAAAAGGGATTGATGTAGATTCCGAGGACTTTAGTTTTGATAAGTTAGCCCAGGTACTGGGAATGGATGAATACAGTGATGAGAACCTTCCTCAGGTGGGAGGTCCGGCAATCAGCGATTATGTCAAAGACATCAAAGTACCTGACAGGTTTGCCATGGAGCTGGATCTGAAAGATATTGTGGGTACTCTTCCGGATGACCAGGATACTACCCCGGATATCCCTCAGGATCTGCGGGATGAATATAATCAGAAAATGGCAGAGCATGGAATCAGCACAGATGATGCAGATTATGAGAGCCTGACAGAAGAACAGAAGGATCTGGAACATCAGTTTTTCACTGAGATGTGGAATGAGTATTTTGAACGGTATCCTGAGGCAATTGAAGGTAATAACAGATATAACTCATGGACACTGAAGGGTGACTGGAAGTTCAACGTAGATGTAGAGAAAAATACTTCCGATACGGTTAAAAAGGATGTAAATGTGGTAGATGAAAATGGAGATGGTGTTCTCTCCATTACGAAAACACCATTTGAGATCACTATGAAAATGCAGGATCCGGAAGCAAAGTATTTTGCAGTTATGCTGGATGCCAATGGAGATATCATGCCATATGGAGGCGTGTCAAACAGCAATAACACATATGCGATACAGGACAGAGACATTTCCACTGTATATATTTATCTTTGTGACTACTATGAGTATATGGACGAACTGAAAGGCTACTATTGGTCTGATAACTATGAAGAGAAAGCAAAGACCAGGACCTTCAAACAGCTTCTGGATGAACGGGCAGTTGCCGGCACAGAAGTACATTTTGATACAGATAAATAATGATATAAAGCTTCTTTTTGCCCTTGATATCAGATGATAAAGTCCCGTAACTGAAACAGCATCTTCACAATTTTCTGCAGAAAGATGATGTTTTAATTATTTTGATAAAAAAGGTCAGAAAAACAGTAGAATCTGAGCCAAGTTAATGTTACAATGTAGGCGTCTCAAAAAAAGAGTGCAGAAGGGAGCCAAAACAAAATGGACTACGCAAAAGAATCTTTAAAAATGCATTATGACTTAAAAGGTAAAATTGAGGTTGTATCAAGAGCCAAAGTAGATTCCAAAGATGCTTTAAGCCTTGCTTACACACCGGGTGTTGCTCAGCCTTGTCTGGAGATCCAGAAGGATGTAAACAAGAGCTATGATCTGACAAGACGCTGGAATACAGTTGCTGTTGTAACAGACGGAACTGCAGTACTTGGACTTGGAGATATCGGACCGGAAGCAGGTATGCCTGTTATGGAGGGCAAATGTGTACTCTTTAAAGAATTTGGCGGTGTAGATGCGATTCCGCTCTGTGTCCGCAGTAAAGATGTTGATGAGATCGTTAAGACAGTAAGCCTCCTGGCCGGATCCTTTGGAGGAATCAACCTTGAGGATATTTCCGCACCGAGATGCTTTGAAATCGAAAAGAAACTGAAAGAGTGCTGTGATATTCCGATCTTCCACGATGACCAGCACGGAACAGCAGTTATCACACTTGCAGGTGTTATCAACGCATTGAAACTGGTTGGCAAGAAGCTTGATGAAGTGAAGATCGTTACTTCCGGAGCAGGTGCTGCAGGTATCGCTATCATTAAACTGTTAATGTCCATGGGACTTAAGAATGTAATCATGACAGACAGAAAGGGCGCGATCTACGAAGGCAGAGAAGGATTAAATCCAATTAAAGAAGAGATGGCTAAGATCACAAACTTCAACAAAGAGAAAGGTACTCTTGCAGAAGTGATCAAAGGCGCAGATATCTTCATCGGTGTATCCGCACCTGGAACACTGACACAGGATATGGTCCGCACAATGGCAAAAGATCCGATCATCTTTGCATGTGCAAACCCGGTACCTGAGATTTTCCCTGACGAAGCAAAAGCTGCAGGTGCAGCAGTGGTATCCACAGGACGTTCTGATTATCCGAACCAGGTAAATAACGTGCTCTGCTTCCCGGGACTTTTCCGTGGTGTACTGGACGCAAGAGCATCAGATGTTAACGATGAAATGAAAGTTGCAGCAGCATATGCCATCGCAGGTCTGGTAAGTGATGAAGAATTAACAGCGGAATATATTCTTCCGGCAGCCTTTGACCCACGCGTAAAAGATGCTGTAGCTAAAGCTGTAGCAGAAGCAGCAAGAAAATCAGGCGTAGCAAGGATTTAACCGAATCAGATTGCGAATATCTGTTTGACACAAATAGAATAATGAAGCCCTCTGTTTTCATGTGAGCAGCATGCAGACAGAGGGCTTTTTTACATAATACCAATCTGACCTCTAAAAAATTCGAAAAATTGGTCATTGAAATAATGACACATTTCGCGTATGATAACTTCAACATATTGATGCGTCAATATATAAAAAATCTGATAGTGAAAATCAAACAGGTGATATGGCTTATTGATATGAACCTGGAGTCTATCAGATTATACGAGAGGGGACAGTTATTATGAATACTCAGAACAGCACAATTACAAAACTTGCAGAGACAGCTCTTATGGCTGCATTATGCTATGTATCCTTTACATTCTTGCAGATTAAGATCCCTGTACCGGGCGGTGATGCAACATCCATCCATATTGGAAATGCATTCTGCGTACTGGCAGCACTTCTGATCGGCGGTGTATACGGCGGATTATCCGGTGCCATCGGAATGGGAATTGCAGACCTGATGGATCCTGTATATATCACAGGCGCACCAAAGACATTTGTACTGAAATTCTGTATTGGTCTGATCACAGGTCTGGTAGCACATAAGATTGCAAAGATTAATGAAAGTACAGATAAAAAATATGTTTTCAAATGGAGTGTGATTGCTTCTGTAGCAGGTCTTGCGTTTAATGTTGTGGCAGATCCGATCGTAGGATACTTCTATAAACAGTATATTCTCGGACAGCCTCAGGAACTGGCACAGGCACTTGCAAAAATGAGTGCTGTAGCCACATTATTCAATGCAGTAGTTTCTGTGATCCTGGTAGTAGTGATCTACAATGCAGTACGTCCGGTACTGATCAAGAGTCATTTGCTTACAGTTACCGGTAAGAAAAAAGAACAGGCAGCATAAAAAATGAAAAGCATTTCAGTTTTGCATCATACAGCAGACTGAAATGCTTTTTTGGTGTATAGAGTATTTATAAGAAAAAATATAATAAGAAAAAATAAAAATATGGGGTTGAAATAGGGAGAAATATATAGTATCGTAGGTGATACAACGCTTAGGGCGAGGACTGTCTTTGGACAGTCTCTTTTTATGAAGAAGGATGAGGAAAAAATTATGGAGAGGACAAAAGAAAGGTTATCGTTTCGTAAGAAGTTTATCGGTGACAAGAAGTTTTATATGATGGTTCTGGCTGTGGCTGTGCCGATTATGATTCAGAATGGAATTACAAATTTCGTAAGTCTGCTGGATAATATTATGATCGGACGGATCGGTACGGAGCAGATGTCAGGGGCTTCCATTGTGAATCAGCTGATTTTTGTTTATAATCTGTGTATTTTCGGAGGAGTATCCGGGGCAGGGATTTTTACAGCACAGTACTTTGGACAGAAGGACAATGAAGGAGTGCGGCAGACATTCAGGTACAAGTTATGGATGGCTGTGATCCTGACTATTGGGACGACTTTGCTGTTTCTGACGGTTGGAGAGAATCTGATCAGTATGTATCTGCAGGGGGATGGAACTGCGCAGCAGATTGCAGATACACTGAATTATGGAAAACAGTATCTGGATATTATGCTGTTGGGATTACCACCTTTTATGATGGTGCAGATTTATTCCAGTACTCTGCGAGAGTGCGGAGAGACGGTTCTTCCTATGAAAGCAGGAGTTGTGGCAATCTGTGTGAACCTGTTATTTAACTACCTGCTGATCTATGGTGTATTTTTCTTCCCAAGACTTGGTGTGAGAGGTGCGGCAATCGCAACTGTGCTGTCACGTTATGTGGAGGCTGCAATTGTAATCAGTTGGACACACAGGCATACGGAGAAGAATCCCTTTGCAAAAGGGTTGTATAGCACGCTTAAGGTTCCTGCAAACCTGACAAAGAAAATTCTGGTCAAGGGAACTCCACTGTTATTTAATGAGACTTTATGGGCTTCAGCTATGGCTATGCTGACCCAGTGCTATTCGGTTCGAGGGCTGAATGTGGTTGCTTCCCTGAATATTTCCAATACGATCAACAATGTGTTTAATATTGTGTTTATTGCTCTGGGAGATTCCGTGGCAATTATTGTAGGACAGCTTCTGGGCGCGGGAAATATGAAGAAGGCAAGAGATACAGACAATAAGATGATTGCGTTTTCAGTTATGTGCTGTACAGGAGTTGCAATTGTCATGTTTATTATGGCTCCGTTGTTTCCAATGCTTTATAATACCAATCAGGAAGCCAGGGAGCTGGCGAAATATCTGATCATGATCACTGCATTCTTTATGCCTCAGAACGCATTCCTGCATGCAACCTACTTTACCCTACGTTCCGGTGGAAAGACCATCATTACGTTCCTGTTTGACAGTGTGTTTATCTGGTGCATCAGTGTGCCGATTGCGTTTGTACTGAGTCGTTATACAGGGATTCATGTGCTTGTGATTTTTGCATGCGTGCAGCTGGCAGATCTGATCAAATGTGTGATTGGATTTGTTCTGGTTAAGAAGGGTGTGTGGCTGCAGAATATCGTTTCGTCATGATAAAAAATTTCAATAACATTTGGCTTGACTAACCGATATACTATAGTGTATCATCAGTGAAAGTCAAATAGAAACAGTCTTATAAAACTGTTATAATATGACTTGTTGTTTGATTCACATCATGCTATTTGTGAATTGATATATGTAACATTAATTCTCTTTGCACTGCATTACATTCAACAGAATGCGAGATCAACAGTACAAACTGAGCAGGCGATGCCCGAGATGTTCGAGGGCGTGGGGCCGGGCCGCGCGAAGTGGCAGCAGATATGAACATTTTCAGACATATCTGTGGGACAGTGTATGTTCCGCAGGTGTGTCTTTTTGTTTTCTGGAAAATATGTTTTGGAGAGATTTTCTTTTAGAGGGATTTTCTTTTAGGAGAATTTCCTGAAACGGGTGCAATTCCGGGATACCAAAAGACCCCTGTAAGACCGCACTTTGATAAGTCGCAGAAAGGAAATATGTTTTCTGACTGTGACGCAATGTATGTGACATAAGAAGAACCTGTAAACTCAAATATAGGAAAGTACAAAAACTTATATATTTGAAAAGAAAATTTAGGAGGTCCTGGTTATGGAACAGACAAAAAAATTAAACATGACATCAATGTCAGAAAAGACAAACAGTAACACGACAACTAAGAAAGAAGAGCCTGCATGGGAACATAAGGTAGCCATGAAGGTATCGGGTGTGAGTATTGCAGTAAACCTGTTACTTTCCTTATTTAAATTACTTGCCGGAATTCTGGCACATTCAGGTGCCATGATTTCAGATGCGATTCATTCAGCATCTGATGTGGGAAGTACTTTCGTAGTAATAGTCGGTGTGAATTTATCCAGCAAAAAATCCGATAAGGAGCATCAGTATGGACATGAGCGGATGGAATGTGTATCTTCCATTATTTTGTCCGGGTTACTTCTGGCAACCGGTATCGGAATCGGTATGAATGGAATTGAGAACATTATTAAGAGTACTTCAGGAGCAAGCATTGCAATTCCCGGAACATTGGCACTGATTGCGGCAGTTGTTTCTATTGTAGTGAAGGAATGGATGTTCTGGTATACGAGGAGTGCTGCGAAGAAAATAAACTCTGGCGCACTGATGGCAGATGCATGGCATCATCGTTCAGACGCAATGTCCTCTGTTGGTGCATTTATCGGTATCCTGGGTGCGAGACTTGGCTTCCCGATTCTGGATCCGATTGCCAGTGTGGCAATCTGTGTACTGATCGTGAAAGCATCTGTAGATATTTTCAGAGATGCAATTGATAAGATGGTTGATCATTCCTGCGATGAGGCAACAGAAGAGAGCATGAGAGAAGTGATCCTGGGAGTGAAAGGCGTGAAGGGAATCGACCTTCTCCAGACACGACTTTTCGGTTCCAAGATGTATGTGGACATTGAAATCTCAGCAGATGGTGAGATTCCACTAGATGAGGCACATGACATTGCAGAAAATGTTCATCATAGTATAGAGAAGAATTTTAAAGACGTAAAACACTGTATGGTTCATGTGAATCCGGTGAATGAGTAATTTACTTCAAATAAGATATCCGTACTTAGCAGTTGTTCTGATTGCAAAATCTATCCTATGGAGTTACAATGACAATGCGGCAAAGTAAGTCAGACACAGGATAGATTAAGGAGGCTAGACAACAATGAATGAAGGAGAAGAAGTCAGAAAGGGGAAGTCTGTATTCAGATCAGTGATATTGCTGATGGCAGTGGTGCTTGCAGTTATGGCCGGAAATACCGGAATTTATGCTGCTCAGGCTGAGAAAGTAAACGGAAATGGTACCACAGAGATGGTTAATCCAACGGTAACACCGGATCCGGACATAACAACAACACCCACAACAACACCCACAACAACACCCATAATAACACCGGAAGTGACACCAATTGTAAAGAAGGGGCTTTTGAAAGAGGGAAATTCCTATCGCTATTATGTCAATGGTAAAATGGTTACAAATACCTGGAAGAAGGTGAAAAACCATTATTATTGGTTCAAGTCCAATGGAAAAGCTGCTGCAAATGGTTATTATAAAGTGAAGGGTGTATATTATGTTTTTGATGAAAAGGCACGCAGACTTTCCCCTGCTAAAAAAGCAGTAGTAAAGGTAAAAAATATCAGCTATTTTGTAGATACAAAGGGCAGAGCTGTCAAAGGCTGGAATGAATATAAAAATAAAATGTATTATTCATATTCCAATGGAAAATGTGCGGTAAATACAAAAATAGATGGAATTAAAGTTAATAAAAACGGGGCGGCAGATCTTACTCAGGCCAGAGAGATGCTGGAAGCAAAAAAGTTTATTGCAGCGCATACCACTAAGAATATGAATAACTATCAGAAACTTCGTGCCTGCTTTAATCATATCATGTGGTATACCAGATATACTCCCTGGAAACGCCCCACGGAGGCTGAATTCAAAACACAAACATGGGTATATAAATACGCCTTGGATATGTTTCAGACAAATCTTACCGGAAATTGCTATGGCGTAGCCAGCTGTCTGGCAGCAGTTGCCAAAGAATTGGGCTATGAACCTTATGTGATCACTGCTTTGGAGGATCATGCTTTTGTTATGATCAATGGCCTTTATTATGACAATATGTATGGAACCCTCTTTGGTTCACCTACTCATCCCTATTATCATTTACGACAGAAAATTAGATTTTAATCGAATCAAAAAACTATAATAAGGATATATTGAATGAAGAAATTATTTAAAAAAGTGGGAAAAGCAATTTTGCTTTTTCTGCTGATCGTGGTGGTGGTAAATGTACTTTTACCTCTTTTTTGCAAGAAACCGGACAAAGAATATGCGGAAAATCTGAGAAAGACAGAATTTACAGCAGAGACAACAGGTACAGAAAAGATTTGCTGCATTGACGATAATGAAGAAGCACTTTTGTGGAGGCTTCGGATGATCGGTACTGCCAGGGAGAGTATTGTATTATCTACCTTTGATTTACGTGCAGATGAGAATGGCACCAAGCTTCTGGCTGCTCTGAATTGCGCTGCGTCAAGAGGCGTAAAGATTCAGCTGTTGATCGATGGAATCTATCAGCAGCTGTTTTTGGCTGGAAGCAGTGACTTTCAGGCTCTGTCATCATATGACAATGTGGAAGTGGGTGTTTACAATCCGGTGACACCAGCCAATCTGTTTAAGGTAAACTATCGTATGCATGACAAATATCTGATTGTGGATGAGAAAATGTACCTGTTGGGTGGACGTAACAGCAATGATATTTTTCTGGGAGATCAGACAAAGGGCATTAACGTAGACAGAGATATTCTGGTATATGATACATCCGGAGGACAGGGAGAATCACTGCAACAGATTGAGGATTATTTTCATAAAATCTGGAAGGAAAGCTGTGTGAGTATCAAAAAAGGAAAAAAATCTTCCAAAGATACAGATGCTTACAGGCACATGGAAGAAATTTATGCAGCCCTGCTGAAGAAGTACAATGACATAGAAACCTACCGTGCATGGGAAAAAGATACCATAGAAGTAAATAAAATTACGCTGATCCATAACGAAACCCAGGCAGAGCGAAAGACACCTCAGGTTCTACAGGCAATTCAATATCTTTCTGAAAATGCAGATCACGTAACAATACAGACTCCCTATGTAATCTGTAATAGCTATATGTATAATGTGCTGCAGGGAATTTCAGATCATGGGAAACTGCAGATCGTGTTAAATGCAGTTGAAAAAGGTTCCAATCCATGGGGATGTACGGATTATCTTAATCAGAAAAAGCGGATTTTGGAAACGGGGGCAGATGTGTATGAATTGATGAATGACTATCCGGTTCATACAAAAGCTGTGTTGGTGGATGATCGTCTGTCCGTAGTGGGTTCTTATAACCTGGATATGCGAAGTACTTATCTGGACACAGAGCTGATGCTGGTTATTGACAGTGAAAAACTGAATCAGCAGATTCGTGAAACAGAATCAGATTATATGGAAAAAAGCAAAGAGGTACTTGCAAATGGTCAGGAAACCGAAGGTGCAAAGTACCAGGGGAAAGTACTGGGCTGGAAGAAGAAATTATATTACGGTATGCTCAGGATTATTATCCGGCCGTTGCGGCAGCTGCTCTAGAGCCTTTTTCAAACACGCTCTAGAGTGACAAAAACGAAAGTGCTCGAAAGCCAATGAATACAAGGCTTTCGAGCACTTTTTGAGAGCAGGGGATGAGAGAATCGAACTCCCACCAAAGGTTTTGGAGACCCCTATCATACCATTTGACCAATCCCCTATGAACTTATATGTAAATTTCGTTTACTGTTGCAATTATACATATAAAAGCAACGATTGTCAAGGCTATTGTGCATTTATTATTATAAATATTTTTGATAATTGGATAGAAGAATGGAAATAAAAAATCCTGCTACAGAGCAGGAAAAGATAAAAGCGGAGATGGAGGGATTTGAACCCTCGCACCGGTTACCCGGCCTGCCGCATTTCGAGTGCGGTCCCTTCAGCCTCTTGGGTACATCTCCATATTAAGATGAAAAACAGTTCCGCAACGTAATCGGAACTGTTTTTCATTATATAAGGAATCTGCGAAAAGGTCAATTCTTTTTTTATTGACGAATTGGTTTTACTGTAATAAGATAATAACAAAATGCAGTTGTAAGGAAAGCAAACAGGTGATGATCATGACAGACAAAAAGAAAACAATTCTGGAAGCTGTGGATAGGCTGACAGATACTTACCGTAAGGAAGAACTTTTTCTGGGAGAAAACAGAAATCCTCTTCCAAATAAGAAAGAAATTATTGATTTTATTAAAGATATGAGATCCGTTATTTTTCCCGGATATTTTAGTGTGGATTCCAGTGCCAGTGTGTTTCCGGAGCATTATGTGGCATATCGCCTGAATGATCTGTATGACTGCTTGCAGGAACAGATTAAGGTTGCGTTTTTATATCAGGGTGAGCCTGTGCAGCAGGCACAAGAACGGGCAGAGCAGATTACAGAGCGCTTTTTTGTAAGTGTACCGGATATTCAGTCCATGCTTCTTACTGATCTGCAGGCCGGCTTTGACGGTGACCCTGCGGCAAAGAGCAAGGAGGAAATTATTTTCTCATATCCAGGATTTTATGCAATCTATGTATACAGACTTGCCCATGTTCTCTATCTGGAGAATGTGCCGTTTATCCCCAGGATCATGTCAGAATATGCACATGGCTATACAGGGATTGATATTAATCCGGGTGCGACCATCGGAGAGTATTTCTTTATTGACCACGGAACAGGCGTTGTAATTGGTGAAACGACAGAAATCGGAAGGAATGTAAAACTGTATCAGGGTGTGACACTTGGGGCACTTTCTACCCGCCAGGGACAATTGCTTGCCAATGTGAAGAGACATCCGACAATTAAGGATAATGTAACGATTTATTCTAATTCTTCTGTGCTTGGCGGAGAGACTGTGATCGGAGAGAATACGATCATCGGAGGTAACACTTTTATTACAGAATCTATTCCGGCAAATACCAAGGTAAGCGCCAAGAGTCCGGAGCTGGTGATTAAGAAGCCCAGAAGTGCTGTGGAAGCTACCAATGTATGGGATTGGGATAATTAAAATTGTACCAGATGTCAATAAAATATAAAAAATACAAAAAAATTAAAAATAGTGTTGACAAATGCTTTTTCATAAGCTATACTAAAGTCCGTTGATGCGTAAGAAATGTATCAACGGCACCAAAATGCGGGTGTAGTTCAATGGTAGAACACCAGCCTTCCAAGCTGGATACGTGGGTTCGATTCCCATCACCCGCTTATGCGATAGTGGCGTAGTTGGTAACGCGCGACCTTGCCAAGGTCGAGACCGCGGGTTCGAGCCCCGTCTATCGCTCTTAACTGAATATGCGGGTGTAGTTCAATGGTAGAACACCAGCCTTCCAAGCTGGATACGTGGGTTCGATTCCCATCACCCGCTTACGCGATAGTGGCGTAGTTGGTAACGCGCGACCTTGCCAAGGTCGAGACCGCGGGTTCGAGCCCCGTCTATCGCTCTTAGGACTTCGGATTTTCCGAAGTCCTTTTTTCTTTTAAGAACCACTATAAAAGAACTGCGGCATATCCATTTGATAAATATGCCGCAGTCCGTTAGGAAGGATTATAGTATAGAATTATAATTTCAGATGTCGGCTTGTACTCAGGATTGTTCTGAGATAGTGTCGGAATCACCGTAAAAGGTCAGAAGATAGAGTCCGCAGATTCCAACCAGACCATATACGATTCTGGAAACCCAGCTCATGCTTCCGAAAAGGAGAGCGACCAGGTTCAGATTGAAAAAACCAATCAGTCCCCAGTTAACAGCTCCTATAATGGCGATAGTCAGCGCCGTATATCTTAAACATTTGCTTCCCATAAGTCACCATCCTTTCATAACCTGTCGCTGTATACAGCTTTTACAGGAATCATAAAGCCAGTACACCGTTTTCGAATAATGTACTATACATTTCATATTGTTTCACGGAAAATAAAAAATATACACAGCTTTCAAATTTGATTTTGAAAAACTGTGTATATTATTTTTTTACTGATAAGTTAATGTTTATAACTTAGAGATATGATTGGTGTTCACTATCATCTCTATTGCTCAGCTATTTTACTTTAAGAATCTGTTTTGCAGTTGCATCTTCGTCAAAGGAATATGCTTCCTGTGCCTGAACGGTGACATCACTTTCATCTGTCAGTGTAAATGCCTGACATACATTTACAGTCTGTCCCGGCTGGATTTCAGCTGTATAATGATCAATTGCATCATCATTATTCTCTGGAATAGCAGCCTCACAGACTTCGCCATGCTGGTAAGCTTTCAGACTTACATCAACCATAGCGCTGGAAGTACCGGATGCACGATTGGTATAATCATAGTAAATCATAACACAGGGATTTCCTGCAAAATCCTTGGTTACTGTGTGCTTTTTGTATTTTATAGTAAATTTGTCAGTGGTCAGATCCAGAGTATCGCTTTCGGAAGCTTCTGGTACAGAAGCTGCATCGGATCCATCGGAGCTTCCCATATTGTTGATGGAATTATTAACTTCTTCTTCAACATTTTTGAAATTCGCAGACATAATTTTTACAGTTTCATCATCCAGGGAAACAATTTTCCAGCCTTCGTTTGTTTTGATCACCGGATAAGTGATGTCTGTTTCAGAATATTCGTCCGTTTTACTTTTCTTTGCCTTTTCATTCAGAATAGTGGCAAGCTGTTTTTGAGTTTCTTCTTCTGTAAGCTTATTGCCTGCATAAGCACTGGAAACAATCTGACGGAGAAATTCAGTAATGGTTTCTTTGTAAATACTGGTACCGTCAATATATTTAATGTGGGCGGTAATAGAAGCAGTGCCATCCTGGAGCCTGAAACGGTTTCCGGTGATTTTATAGGTCATTTTTTTGTTGATGGCTATAAAGAAATCTGTATATGCGGCATTGCGGATGTCTGCATTGTCCAGGGCTGAAAGATCGCTGCTCTGAAGCATGGATTCCATTGTATTAAAATCCATTTTCTGCATACTGGACAGAAATTTTTCTGCTGCTTTCTTGGGCTGCTGGCGCTGATAAAAATAGAATCCTGCGCCTCCTGCAATTGCAAGAACCAGAATGATAATAAAAATAATCAGTCCAATATGGCTCTTTTTTGTGTTTTTACTCATAGTTCCTCCTGATATTAGGATGGGTTGCTGTTCTCAGTAACCCATGATTAATATATACGTAATTTCATTATAGCAGAAGAAGTTGACAATAGCAAATATCTTACCTATAATTACGGTAACCAATAATTAGCGTAAGCAATAATTACAAAAGGTAAATCTGGCTGTGTGCAGGCAGATTATTTTATGGAGAGGAGTGGGATTATGAGGTATGAAGGAGCTTTTTTGTCGGAAGCAGATGGGCTGAGTATTTCCACGGCAGCTATGATTCCTGACCAGAAACCATATAGAGCAGTAGTACAGCTTGTTCATGGCATGAGTGAGCATAAAGAGAGATATTTTCCGTTTATGGAATATCTGGCAGGGCTTGGTTATCTTGTAGTGATCCATGACCACAGAGGACATGGCAAAAGTGTAAAAGCTGTGGAGGATCTGGGATATACTTATGGAGGGGGCGCTCAGGCGATGCTGCGGGATATTGGAACTGTAAACCGCAGACTGAAAGCAAAGTATCCGGATCTGCCGTTGATTCTTATGGGACATAGTATGGGGTCTCTTGCAGTCCGTGCCTTTGCGGCAAAACACGATAGCTGTATGGATATGTTGATTGTCTGTGGTTCACCAAGCTATAATGCGGCCTGGCCGTTAGGAGTAGCTATTGCAAAGACTGAGAAAGCATTATTTGGACCGCACCACAGGAGCAAGCTGATCGAGACTCTATCTTTCGGAAGTAGTGTCTTGAAGTTTCGCAAGGACAAAAACTGTACTGCCTGGATTTGTTCAGATCCTCAGGTGGCCAGGGAATATGAGGATTCCCAACTTTGCGGCTTCACTTTTACAGATGATGGATATCTGGCTTTGTTTGAACTGATGAGGCGGGCATATGATGTGGAAAGTTTTTCCTGCACAAATCCGTCTATGCCGGTGCTGTTTATCAGCGGAGCAGAGGATCCCTGCCTGATTAATGTGAGGCATTTTGCCAAAACTGTAAGGGCAATGCGCAGGGCTGGATACAGGGATGTAAAGGGAAAGCTTTATCCGGGAATGCGTCATGAGATTCTCAATGAGATCAATAAGGAACAGGTTTACAGAGATATTGTAGCTTATATGCGTAAGAAAGGATTTTAAGGAGACTGATTATGGAAGAACAGAAAAATGAGAATCTGCCGGAGGAGATTCAGGCAGAGAATTTAACAGAAGAGGATAACGGGGAACAGGAAAAGGCTTCCGGAAGACGGATGCTTCTCTGGGGACTGGCAGGAATCTATCTTCTGTATACAGGATTTAGTCTGTGCAAAGGTTTTATCAATGGTGAAGAAGGAAGTCAGATGGGATTTATGATTGCAGGAATTGCATTTCTGGCCATTGGAGCAGGACTTATTTTTGCAGCTGCCAGAAATGCATTAAAGTCTGGCAAGGTGAAAGAACTGAAGGAAGCAGGAGAAGCAGCTGGCAGAGCAGGTACAGAAGCTGCAGCAGGCGGAGAACTGAAATCAGAAGACAGACCACTGACAAATCATTCTATGAGTATTGCCCAGAGAGCAAATCTGACTCAGAGGCTTGCAGATGAGGAGACTGAGAAGGAATGAAAATAGTGATTGCATTGCTGAAACCATTTTCCTTTGTGCCGGCTATTTTGATGATGTTTCTGATTTATTCTTTTTCTGCACAGCCCGGAGAAGTTTCAGGTGATCTTAGCTATAAGATTAGTTATACGATTGTTGAGACCAAGAACGAAGTGTTGAATGAAGGAAAAGGTTACGATGAGTTATCATATGAGGCTGATGGTATTCACTATTATGTGAGAAAAGCTGCACATATGACAGAGTACTTTTTGCTGGCAATTGCAATTTCCTTTCCTTTATATGTGTATGGTGTGAGAGGAATCTGGCTGATGCTCCTTGCTGGAATTGTTTGCGTGGGTTTTGCAGGACTGGATGAATATCATCAGTCTTTTGTGGATGCCCGTACACCTTCCGTGAAGGATGTTGGAATAGACAGCACCGGTGCATTTATCGGAATACTGCTTGTGCAGGCTTTTTGTTGGTCAGTGCTCAACAATCCGAATAAAAAGAAAAGAAAGCGCAGTCGCTGAGGCAGGAGACAGAAATTCTGCCTGGCCAGATTGAAATCGTGAAATTAAGAAAAAACTGTGGGCATTCTGTTATAAAAATATAAACAGAATATCCACAGCTTTTTTATTTCCATAATCTGTGAAGATGAGTTTAAGCTTACATTTTTACGGAAAATCTGATCCGCAGGGTTAAATACGGTCCAGTCCTTCTCTGGTATGGCGGATAAAGATATTTCGGATCTCCTGGATCTCGCCAAGACCTTTCAGTGTGCAGGTGACGGAATATCCTTCTTTTTCCAGAATGCTTTTCCAGGAATTAGCGTCCTCTCCGGACATATCATTGTTTGCATGATCTCCGGCAACGATCATAAAAGGTGCCAGATGAATGTGGGCAGGATGTAATTCTTTTAATTCATCAAGAAAATGTTCAATACAAAAATTTCCTTCAACAGTTCCCATGTGCATATTGGAATAGCCGAAATCCTTAAATAACTGATCCATCTCAGGATAGAGTTCATTGGCGACATGTTCTGTTCCGTGTCCCATAAATAAGAGAACTTCGTCAGCTTCCGGATGATATTCTCTGACCATAGCCTGACAGACTTCCTCTTTATCCTGCTTTGAAACCATCAGAGAATCACAGATAATGACAGAATTAAAATCCGCTTTATGAGCCAGAACTTTCTCTTTCATGGCATCACACTCAAATCCGGTGATCACGTAGGTCGGCTGTACGATCACATTTTGGATTCCGTCTGTCTTGAGTTGTGTCATTGCTTCATCAATATCCATGATATGGATCCCGTCCCGCTTCAGAAGTTTGGCACGGATACGTGCACTGGTCCATGCCCGGTATATTGGATATTCCGGATATGCGTGATGCAGATCAGATTCGATCTGTTCAATTGTCTTTTTTCGTGTTTCTGCATAACTTGTACCAAAACTGATAACAAGAATTGCTGTTTTTTCAGATACCCCCATTTTAGATCTCCTTATAGTAAGTATAGTTACAGTTACCTTTGCATAATCAATCCATCAGATATCTGTTCTATTATACAGGGGAAAATGTGGAAACTCAAGCAAAAACCTATTTTTGCTCAAGGAAAGAACGCATGTTTACTTCCGGTATTATATGTGCTAAAATATAGCCATGGGTAGTAGAAAAAGATAAAAGTATCCGTGAAGAGGCAAGAAGCCCCCACTTCAAAATCTGGGATTTAAGTGGTGGGAGCATGTCACAGTATCAGGAGGAAAAACTATGTATCAGTCATTTAAAGGTGGACTTGGCGGTATTGCACTGGCAAAGCATGGCAGAAGCCGTGCAATCAATGCTGAGAATCCTCATGGAGAAAAAGGAAAAGGCGGAATGGCAGCCAGTCATCTGGGACCATCAAGAAAAGGAAGTCCTTGTCTGAGTAATATTGAGCCGGGTGCAATTGTAACTCTTGCAGAGATGGAAGGTCCGGGAGAAATCAATCATATCTGGATTACAGTGGATAACAAGACAACAGATGCAGATTGTTTTGTATTGAGGGATTTGGTTATCCGTATGTACTGGGATGATGAAGAGTATCCATCAGTAGAAAGCCCGCTTGGAGACTTTTTCTGCTGCGGGTTTGGCAGAGAATGCAGTGTAAATTCTGTACCGATGGCAGTAGTGCCAAACAGAGGATTTAACTGCTATTTTCCAATGCCGTTTAAAAAGAAAGCGAAGATTACATTGGAGAATCAGCATGCAAATAAAATCCCTGCATTTTTCTATCAGGTAGATTACTGTCTGTATGATGAACTCCCGGAGGATATTACTTATTTCCATGCACAGTGGAGACGGGAACGTCTGACAGAGAAGCAGAAGGATTATACAATTCTTGATGGAGTAAAGGGAAAAGGACACTATGTAGGAACTTATATTGCACTTACTACCTTGGAACGTTACTGGTGGGGAGAAGGCGAAGTGAAATTCTACATTGACGGAGATGAGGAATATCCTACAATCTGCGGAACCGGTACAGAAGATTATTTCGGAGGCTCCTGGAGTTTTGCAAAGCAGGTGGACGGAAAAACTGTGGAGCAGAATTATAATACACCATATCTGGGATATCCGTACTATTCCGCCCATGATGAGCTGATCCATAACTTCTATCATAATGATGACTGCCCTCCAATGAGAGGATTCTACCGCTGGCATATCCAGGATCCAATCTGTTTTGATGAGGATCTGCGTGTGACAATCCAGCAGATAGGGGTTGGATACAGAGGATTATTCGAGCGTCAGGATGATGTGGCAAGTGTTGCGTATTGGTATCAGACACATCCTCATGCACCGTTTGCACCATTAATGTCAAAGGAAGACAGATGGCCCAGATAAAACAGAGGTATAAGGCAGCAATAAGCTTTCATCTGTTTACGGACAACAGGAGGCGTACTTCGTGCAGAATCAACAACCATCAACTTTAAAGGAAATCCGTGTCCATGGTACTCGGGATTTTCCTTGTGCTTTTTATCAGACAGGCACAAAAACGAAAGGGAATATGGTAAAGCATCATTGGCATGAGGAAGTGGAGCTTCTGTATTTCTCAGGGGGAGAATTTTGCCTGGAAGTCAATATGGAGCGTTTTTATATTTCAGAGGAATGCTTTTATTTTATTAATCCCGGAGAACTTCACAGTATATCTGTTGAAAAGAATGGCGGGTGTGTGGAAAATGCATTGGTTTTCCATATGGATATGTTTCGTTCGGTATATTCACTGGATCAGATTCAGACTAACCTGATCCAGCCGGTCCAGATAGGCAGCATTCAGTTTCCCAGATGCCTGCGTAAGGAGGATTCGGCATTTGAACTGGTAAAAAAATCCTATAAAGAAATCAGAAATGTATTTGGCGGAGATTCTTTTCCGGATAATTATTATGACGGTGCGGCAGTTACAGATGATATCACCAGGCAGTTATTTATCAAATCAGCATTGCTGCGGATTTTGGCAGTTCTGTCTGTGAATAATCTGTTTGAGGTAACGGAGAAGAACCATGACCACAGGATTGAGACGATCAAGACCACACTGACTTACATACAAGAGAATTACAAAGAGAAAATTTATATCCGTGATCTGGCAGGGCTGATAGGGATGAATGAACAGTATTTCTGCAGATTTTTCAAGAAAGTAATCGGTCGTTCACCAATGGAATATGTGAATGAATACAGGATAAAAAAAGCAATACACTATCTGAAGGAATCAGATCTGACGGTTACGGAAATTTGTCTGGAATGTGGATATAACAATTTGGGGAATTTTCTGAAGGAGTTTAGAAAATATACATCAACAACGCCGCTGCAGTACCGCAAACGTTCTTTGGATGAAATAGAGAATGCTGATAAATAGAATGCACAAAAGTCAAAATATCGTATTTTTATATCAAAATAGGATAAGACAGTTTCTGTGAATCCTGATAAAATCGTATTTATTGAAAAAGAGAACTTGGATAAAAATACAGGAGGATTTTTGCAATGACAAAGAAATGGTGGAATGAAAAGGTTGCTTATCAGATTTACCCGAAGAGTTTCTATGATACCAATGGTGATGGAATTGGAGATCTGAGAGGTGTTATTGAGAAACTGGACTATCTGAAGGATCTTGGAATTGATATTATCTGGCTTTCACCCTGCTATCGTTCTCCGTTAGCTGATCAGGGATATGATATTTCTGATTATTATGATATTGATCCACGATTTGGAACTATGGATGACATGGATGAGCTGATCGCTGAGGCAAAGAAGAGGGATATGTATATTCTTATGGATCTGGTGGTAAACCATTGCTCAGATGAACATGAATGGTTTAAAAAGGCCTGTCAGGATCCGAATGGAAAATATGGAAACTTTTTTTATCTCCGTGATAAAAAAGAGGGAGAATTGCCTACGAACTGGAGATCCTATTTCGGAGGTTCGGCGTGGGAGGACTTGCCCGGAACCAATAAGCAGTATCTTCACTTATTTCATAAAAAACAGCCGGATCTGAACTGGGAGAATCCGGAAGTAAGAGAAGAGGTTTATAAAAACATTAACTGGTGGCTGGATAAAGGGTTGGGCGGTTTCCGCATTGATGCTATTATTAATATTAAGAAAGCCCTTCCACTCCATGATTATGAGCCTGACCGTGAGGATGGTCTGAGCAGTATCCATAATATGCTGGCTGAAGCGCAGGGAATTGGAGAATTTCTGGGAGAGATGCGTGACCGCACCTTCAAAAAATATGATGCTTTTTCAGTAGGCGAAGTTTTTAATGAGAAACCGGAGGAGATTCCTGATTTTATTGGAGACAACGGATATTTTTCCAGTATGTTTGACTTTGCAGAAACGATCTGTGGAGGCTCTGAAAAGGGATGGTATGACTGCAGACAGATCACACCGGATGAGTATAAAGCATGCTGCTTTGGCACACAGAGAAAAATCGGGGATATTGGTTTTGTTTCCAATATTATTGAGAATCATGATGAACCCCGTGGTGTCAGCAGATATATCCCGGAGGGTGACTGCTGTGATGCAAGTAAGAAAATGCTTGGTGGTCTGAATTTTATGCTTCGCGGAATTCCCTTTATCTATCAGGGGCAGGAGCTTGGAATGGAGAATGTGAAGTTTGAATCCATTGACCAGGTAGATGATATTTCCACATTAGATGAATATAAGGTTGCTTTAGATGCCGGATGTACACAGGATGAAGCTCTGAAGGTGGTTTCCAGATTCAGCCGTGATAATGCCAGAACCCCAATGCAGTGGACAGACGGTGAAAATGCTGGATTTACAACAGGTAAACCATGGCTGAGGGTAAATGAAAACTATAAAAAAATCAATGCTGAAAGCCAGATCAATGATCCGGATTCTGTAAGAAGCTTTTATAAGAAGCTGATCGCACTGCGCAAAAATCCGGAATATAAAGAAACTGTTGTATATGGCGCTCTGGAACCGGTATGGGAAGAAGTGCACAATCTGATGGCATATTATCGCAAAGGTGACAGAACTCTTCTTGTAGTGGGTAATTATCAGAAAGAACCACAGACAATCGAACTTGCAGGAGAGTATAAGAAAATTCTG
Source organism: Blautia difficilis (assembly GCF_014297245.1). Classification (NCBI taxonomy): domain Bacteria; kingdom Bacillati; phylum Bacillota; class Clostridia; order Lachnospirales; family Lachnospiraceae; genus Blautia; species Blautia difficilis. The sequence continues at coordinate 26,623 of NZ_JACOQG010000017.1, forward strand.
ATCAATAACTATGATCATGCAGCTGTGTCTGGAAATAAGATAGAACTGCAGGGGTATCAGTTCCTTGTTCTTGAGATGTAATATGATGTAATATACTTTAGAGTCTGTATCACAGGCATTTTACGGAAAATATAAATAAAAGAGAACGAAAATTCAGTTTTGGCAGGAAAGTTGGATTTTCGCTCTCTTTTTATATTATACGAGGATACCACGTTGCTAGGAACGGAGTGAACAGCAACTAATATGGTGCGGGACGGATTTCGTAATTGACAAGTCTTGTATGTGGGAGGTAAATATTGTATAGTATAAGTATTCGGATTTACAGGAAAATACGATTGGGTATGGCAGAGAGGGATAATGAGAAAAATACAGATTATTGTGAATAACGGAGCGGGAACCGGACAGGCACACAGGGTATGGAATGAAACTCAGTATCTGCTTCGGGGGTACAAAATAAAATATGCCGCTTATATGACAAAATATCGGGGACATGCTACAAAACTGGCAGAGCGTATTTCATCAATGAAAGGTGAGGAGCCGGTTTACCTGCTGGTGGTAGGTGGAGATGGCACGATTAATGAAGTACTAAACGGTATTACAGATTTTGAAAAAGTACGTCTTGGAGTGATTCCCACAGGTTCGGGAAATGATTTTGGCAGAAATCTAAATCTACCCAAAGCACCAAAGGAGAGCCTGAAGGAAATATGCGCCTGTATCAAAAAGGATCAGAGAGGGGAAAAACTCCTCAGGATTGATTTGGGGCAGGTAAGCTGGGAAGGCTGTAAGAAGCCACGGATTTTTGGAATCAGTTCCGGTCTTGGGCTGGATGCCCTTGTGTGCAAAAAAGCACTTCATTCCAGACTGAAACAGGTTTTGAACCGTTTCCATATGGGTAAGCTTACATATCTTGCATTGACAGTGCAGTCTCTTTTTACCATGGAAACGGCAAATGGAAAAGTGATTACAGAACATGGGGGATTTATTCTGCCTGGGATGATCTTTGCAGCAGCTATGAATCTTCCTGCTGAAGGCGGAGGTGTTCCCATGGCACCTCATGCATCACCACAGGATGGGCGTTTGTCTCTGAGCAGTGCAGCAGGAATTGCCAAGTGGCAGACCTTTTTTCTGCTTCCACTACTGGTTGCGGCAAAGCAGGAACATATTAATGGATTTAATATCAGAGACGAAAAAGCGTTCCGGTTGATTCTGGACAAACCCATGGTACTCCATGCAGATGGGGAATACTGCGCAGATGTGACGAGAGTAGAATTCCGGTGTTTGGAGAAGAAGCTGTGGCTGCTGCATGAATAAGCGGTATTACGAAAGTACAGTTGAGTATAAAAGCCAGAAATGCTATAATGCAGTGAAATATGCAAAACAGTAGAGAAAATAAAGAATATGGGAGTGTGGAAAAATGAGTTACGCAGATGATGTATTTATAAAAATGTGCCAGGATATCCTGGAAAATGGGACAAGTACTGAGGGAGAAAAGGTACGTCCGGTTTGGGAGGATGGGACTCCGGCATATACGATCAAGAAATTTGGGGTGGTAAACCGATATGATCTGAGAAAGGAATTTCCGGCAATGACGCTCAGACGTACAGCCTTAAAGAGTGCTATGGATGAAATCCTCTGGATCTGGCAGAAGAAATCCAATAATATCCATGATCTTAACAGCCATATTTGGGACAGCTGGGCAGATGAGAAGGGTTCCATTGGGAAGGCTTATGGATACCAGCTTGGTGTGAAGCATCAGTATAAGGAAGGCATGATGGATCAGGTGGACAGGGTAATCTATGATCTGAAGAATAATCCCTTCAGCCGCAGGATCATGACAAATATTTATGTGCATCAGGATCTCCATGAAATGAAGCTGTACCCCTGTGCATATTCTATGACCTTTAATGTGACACAGACACCGGGGAGCGATAAGCTGACTTTGAATGCAATCCTCAATCAGCGTTCCCAGGATATTCTTACAGCAAATAACTGGAATGTATGTCAGTATGCACTTCTGCTTATGATGATGGCACAGGTATGTGATATGGAGGCAGGAGAACTGCTTCATGTGGTGGCTGACTGTCATATTTATGACCGCCATATTCCGGTAGTAAAAGAAATGATCAAGAGAAAACCTTATCCGGCACCTATTGTGAAACTGAATCCGGAAGTGAAGGATTTCTATCAGTTTACAACAGATGATCTGATCGTGGAGAATTATGAAACATGGCCGCAGATTAAAAATATTCCGGTGGCCATCTGATAAATTAAGAGAGGAAAAAATAAAATGAATGTTATCGTAGCAGCAGATAAGAACTGGGGAATTGGCAAGGATAATAAACTTCTTGTAAGTATCCCGGCAGATATGAAGATGTTTCGTGAAGAAACCAGTGGAAAAGTAGTCGTTATGGGAAGGAAAACTCTGGAAAGTTTTCCAAATGGACTGCCACTGAAAAACAGAACCAACATCGTGATCACCAAAAATAAAGACTATGATGCAAAAGGTGCGATTGTAGTACACAGCATTGAAGAAGCACTGGAAGAGGTTAAGAAATATCCTTCAGAGGATGTTTACTGTATCGGCGGTGACAGCATATATACACAGATGCTTCCATACTGTGATGTAGCCCATGTGACAAAAATTGATTTTGTTTATGAGGCAGACAGTCATTTTCCGGATCTGGATGAAGACGAGGAATGGGAGATCACAGCAGAAAGCGATGAGCAGACTTATTTTGACCTGGAATATCAGTTCGTGAAATACGAGAGGAAAAAATAGAAGAAACAAAGCAGAGCTGGAAAAACCAGTGATGTAAAAGAAAAAATATCCCGTAGAATGTGCTCAAACTAATTCTGCGGGATATTTTTGTAATAGTTAACTGTTCAGCAGTCAGCTGTTATTTATTCAATAACTTTCAGCCATCCTTCCGGTGCCTGGATGCGGCCCATCTGGATACCTGTTAATGTGTCGTAGAGCTTCTGGATAACCGGACCCATTTTCTCCATTCCGCTTGGGAAGCAGATTTCCTTGCCGTGGTCAACAATCTTTCCGACAGGAGAGATAACTGCAGCAGTACCGCAGAGACCACATTCAGCGAAATCCTTTACTTCATCAAAGTATACTTCTCTTTCTTCAGCTTCTAATCCAAGGTATTCCTTGGCAACATAGATTAAGGAACGACGTGTGATAGAAGGAAGGATACTGTTGGACTTCGGTGTGACAACTTTACCGTCTTTTGTAACGAAGATAAAGTTAGCACCGCCTGTTTCTTCTACTTTAGTACGTGTAGCTGCATCAAGATACATGTTCTCATCGAATCCGTTCTTGTGAGCATCTACGATTGCATGTAAGCTCATTGCATAGTTAAGACCAGCTTTGATATGACCTGTTCCATGAGGTGCAGCACGATCGAAATCACTGACACGGATTGTAATCGGTTTAGCGCCGCCTTTGAAGTATGGTCCTACAGGTGTAGTGAATACACGGAACATATATTCGTCAGCTGGCTTCACACCGATAACAGGGTTGGTACCCATCATATATGGGCGCACATATAATGTAGCTCCTGAGCCATATGGAGGAACATATGCTGCATTTGCTTTTATTGTCTGTACGATGGCATCAACGAAACGGTCTTCCGGGAATACCGGCATTTCAAGCCTTTTTGCTGAATTTGCCATACGCTCTGCATTTAAATCAGGACGGAAAGTAACAATATGTCCGTCTTCTGTTGTGTAAGCCTTCATTCCCTCGAAAACAGTCTGTGCATACTGGAATACACCGGCACACTCATTTAATGTTACGTTAGGATCTGTAGTGAGTTCACCTGCATCCCATGCACCGTCTTTGAATTTAGATACATAACGATAATCGGTCTGTACATAACCGAAGCCTAAGCTGCCCCAGTCCATATTCTTTTTTTCCATAATATCAATTCCTCCGTTCACATTCATTACTTTGTGTAATTTATCTCTTTACCATTGTAAAACTTTTGACTGCTAACTTCAATGGGGAATTTGATTTTTTGGATTTTTTTTGTTCCTGTTTGTACTTTGCTTTCCGCGTGTTGCTTTTTAGACAGGATTTCGCTATAATAAATAGCAGAAATATGGGAGGGAAAAATGAGTAATCAAAATTTGAATCAATTTGGAGAGTTAGGGGACAGACTTAAAACCATCATTGATGACGGCGTGAACTCCCAGGACTATCAGAAAATGACAAAAGAAATAAAAAATACAGTAAATGACGCAGTAAATCTGGCAGTGAATACAGCAGTAGAGACCGGAAGCACAGCCATTAAAAATGGCCTGGATAATGTGTTCGGAAATGGAAATACCAATACCGGGATGCAGACAGAACAGCAGAAGACCAGAACACAGGCTTTTGAGGAAAAGCGAAAGCAGGAGCGTGCGGCACAGGATGCTGCCAGATCTCAGGCAGATGGGAAAAAGGAAATGCCTGCTCTTTATGAGAAAATGACAGGTGTCCGTGTGAAGGGGCTGCTTATGTCTGTTACAGGAGGAATCCTGGCCAGCGGAATGGGACTGGGATGTCTGGTTTTGGGAATTTTCGGTACAGTAGCGAAAATGAATTCCATAGTAGCCGGCGGTATTGGCTTTCTGGCAGCAGGAGCTGTTATCGGCGGTGGCTTTCTGGCAGCAGGCGTGAGCAGACTGGGAAGTCTGAACCGTTTTCAGAGATATCAGCAGACACTGGGAGATCATACCTATTCTAATTTTGAACAGTTATCCATTGCTGTTGACAAACCCGTGGATTTTGTAAAGAAAGATATCAAAAAAATGATAGCCAGAGGCTGGTTTCGTCAGGGACATATTGATAATCAGGAAACATGCCTGATCACAAGTAATGAGACATACAGACAGTATACAGTCACACAGAATGCACTGGAGCAGAGAACACAGGAAGAACAGAAAAAGCAGGCAGAGGCAGACTGGCTCAGGCAGAATACTGCTCCTGAGGTACAGGAGATTCTGGATAAGGGAAATGATTATCTGAAAAAGCTGGGAGAATGCAATGATGCAATTCCCGGTGAGATGATATCAGCCAAGATTTCCAGAATGGAGCTGATCGTGAAACGTATTCTGGAGCGTGCCCAGGAGCATCCGGAAATAGTGCCGGACCTGAAAAAAATGATGTCCTATTATCTGCCAATTACAGTGAAGCTTTTGAATGCATATGTAGATATGGATAAGCAACCAGTGCAGGGAGAGAATATTCAAAATTCCAAAAAGGAAATTGAAGAATCTCTGGATACCTTAAATCTGGCTTTTGAAAAACTGCTGGATTCTATTTTTGAGGATACAGCTATGGATGTATCCAGTGACATTTCTGTATTACATACTTTGTTGGCACAGGAAGGGCTGACAGAGGATGATTTCAACCGTATGAAGAAGCAATAACATCAAAAGCATAATAGAAAAGGAGAGAACTTATGGGAAACGAAATGCAGGATTTTGAAAAAGCAAATTTAGTATTGGAACCAACAGAGGCACCAACCTTAACATTGGATCCTGATCTGGGAGAAACAGAACCAACAGCCGTTTCCGTGCCGGAGCCTGAAAAAAAGCAGGAAGTAAAAGCAAAAATGCCGGCCCTCTCTCCGGAAGAGCAGAAAATGGTAGATGATTTTGCTGCTAAGATCGATATTACCAACACAAACCAGATTCTTCAGTATGGAGCCGGAACCCAGAAGAAAATGGCTGATTTTTCAGATGCAGCTCTGGAAAATGTAAAGACTCAGGATCTGGGCGAGGTTGGGGATCTGATTTCAAGCGTAGTTGGAGAATTAAAGGATTTCAGTGCCGAGGAGGAAAATAAGGGCTTTTTTGGATTTTTCCGCAAACAGACCTCCAAGATTGAGAATCTGAAGAACAAATATGACAAAGCCGAGATAAGTGTGGGCAAAATAACAGATGCCCTTCAGGAGCATCAGGTACGCCTTCTGAAGGATTCTGCAATGCTGGATAAAATGTATGACCAGAATTTGAGCTACTTTAAAGAGCTGACCATGTATATTGCTGCTGGAAACCAGAAGCTGGAAGCAACCAGAAATGGTGAACTGGCAGAATTGAAGAATAAAGCAGCTTTATCAGGACAGCCGGAAGATGCTCAGGCAGTCAGGGATCTGGAGGAAAAATGCAATCGTTTTGAAAAGAAGCTTCATGATCTGGAGCTTACCCGAACTATCGCTATGCAGACTGCTCCTCAGATCCGTCTGATCCAGAATAATGACACAAGTATGGTAGAGAAAATCCAGACAACGATTGTGAATACCATTCCTCTCTGGAAAAGCCAGATGGTTCTTGCACTGGGAATTGCTCATTCAACAGAAGCGGCTCAGGCTCAGCGCCAGGTAACGGATCTGACCAATGAGCTTCTGAGAAAAAATGCAGAAACCCTTCATACAGCCACTGTAGAGACAGCCAGGGAATCTGAGCGTGGTATCGTAGATATTGAAACTTTGCAGAAAACCAATGCAGATTTAATACAGACCCTGGATGAGGTGATCCGTATTCAGCAGGAAGGCCATGAGAAACGGCGGGCTGCTGAGGCAGAGATGCGTCGTATGGAAAATGAGTTGAAGGACAAACTGCTGGAAATCCGAAAATAAAGTAATTGTTTGAAAGCCAGATGATGTTGCCTGATAAGAGCAATGTCAGATATAAAAAGAAAAAGGGGTTATTTTCATGTATAGAGACCATACTAAAGTAATTCAGATAGGAAACAGAAAAATCGGCGGCGGTAATCCCATACTTATCCAGTCCATGACCAATACAAAGACCGAAGATGTAGAAGCCACTGTTAGTCAGATTTTATCCCTGGAACAGGCAGGCTGTGATATTATCCGCTGCGCAGTGCCGACTATGGAGGCGGCCAGGGCTCTGGGAGAAATCAAAAAACAGATACACATTCCGCTGGTAGCAGATATTCATTTTGACTATCGTCTGGCCATTGCAGCTATGGAAAATGATGCAGACAAAATCCGTATTAATCCCGGTAATATTGGAAGTATTGACAGGATTAAGGCTGTAGTGGATACAGCAAAGGAGCGTAATATTCCTATCCGTGTAGGGGTAAATAGTGGTTCCCTGGAAAAGGAACTGGTAGAGAAATATCATGGTGTTACAGCAGAGGGGCTGGTGGAAAGTGCTTTGGATAAAGTACACATTATTGAAGAACTGGGTTATGATAATCTGGTGATCAGTATCAAATCTTCTGACGTTCTCATGTGTGCCAGGGCTCATGAGCTGATCGCACAGCAGACAGATTATCCTCTTCATGTAGGAATTACAGAAGCAGGAACTCTATATTCAGGAAATATTAAATCAGCTGTGGGACTGGGGATTATTCTGTATCAGGGAATAGGAGATACCATTCGTGTATCTTTGACAGGAGCGCCTCTGGAGGAAATTAAATCTGCAAAGAGAATCCTGAAAACCCTTGGACTGCGTAAAGGCGGGGTAGAGGTAGTTTCCTGTCCCACCTGTGGCAGAACTCAGATTGATCTGATTGGTCTTGCAAATCAGGTAGAGACTATGGTACAGGATATTCCGCTGGATATTAAGGTAGCTGTAATGGGGTGCGTGGTAAACGGTCCAGGGGAAGCCAGAGAAGCTGATATCGGTATCGCCGGCGGTGTAGGAGTTGGCCTGTTGATCAAAGGCGGCGAGATCATAAAGAAGGTTCCTGAAGATCAGCTGCTTGAAACATTGCGTCAGGAGCTTCTGAACTGGCAGAAATAACGGAAAGACAGGAATGGTTTTTCAGACAGGGTTTTCTGGCTGAAAAAAGGAGATTTTATTTTGGAAAAAGACTTTTTTGATGTATTTCCCAACTTAAAAGTGAAAAAAGAATTGGAGGAATTGCTGGAAATGGTCACTGTGACCAGAGTTTCCTGTAATCCCTCCAAAACTCATATCTGGGTTTATATAAAAAGTGAACGATGGATCCACAAGAAACATATCTTTGAATTGGAGGATCAGATTGAAAGGCAGCTTTTCTCAGGACTTGAACTGCGAGTGACTGTTATTGAAAAATTCCGGTTGTCCAGACAGTATACCCCGGAGAATTTTTTGGAAACTTATCGTTCCAGTATGGAACTGGAACTGCGCAGCTATAACATGCTTGAGTACAATATGTTCAAACAGGCACAGATTACTTTTCCGGGAGAGAATGATCTGCGTATGATACTTCCGGATTCTGTGATCGCCAGGGAGAAAAGTGAAATTCTGGTGGAATATCTCCACAAGGTTTTTTGCGAGAGATGCGGCATGGATCTGAAGGTAGAACTGGATTTTGTGGAGACACAGGAGAGCAGATACAGGAAAAATGCAGCTGCCCAGATTGCACAGGAGGTAGAGAATGTTATCCGCCATGCAAAACTGAACAGCAGCAAAGAAGAGGACGGACAGAAACCGGAAGAAGAGGCAAAGACGGCAAAGACGGAAAACAAAGACAAAAAGGAAGACAAGACATCTGCAAAACAGGAGAAAAAATCCTCCTTTGGAGAGCGGAAAGATAAAAAAGGAGATTTCCGCGGCGGTTTCCGCAGGGACAGCAATCCGGATGTTATTTATGGAAGAGACTTTGAAGGAGAGCCCATTACCCTGGAAGCTATTACCGGTGAGATGGGTGAAGTTATTGTACGCGGACAGGTTATGGATGTGGAAGCAAGGGAGATCCGTAATGAGAAAACAATCCTGATCTTTCCGATTACAGACTTTACAGACAGTATTGTAGTAAAAATGTTCCTCAGAAACGAGCAGGTGCCAGAGGTTACAGAGCATGTAAAGAAAGGAGCTTTTTTAAAGTTCCGCGGTGTTACTACAATTGACCGTTTTGACAGTGAACTGACCATCGGTTCCATTGCGGGAATTAAGAAGATTGCCAATTTTACCACTGCCAGGGTGGATACCAGCCCTCAAAAGCGGGTGGAGCTTCACTGTCATACCAAAATGAGTGATATGGATGGAGTTACAGAAGCTAAGGCTCTGGTAAAGCGTGCTTATGAGTGGGGGCACAAGGCAATTGCCATTACAGATCATGGCGTAGTTCAGGCTTTTCCAGAGGCAAACCACTGCTTTGATGCATGGGGCGGTTGTGTGCCCAAGGATTCGGATTTTAAAGTTCTTTATGGTATGGAGGCTTACCTGGTAGATGATTTAAAGGGTATGGTTACAAATGGTAAAGGACAAAGCCTGGATGGGAAATTTGTGGTATTTGATATTGAAACCACAGGCTTTTCCTCTCTGACCTGTCATATCATCGAAATTGGAGCAGTGCTTGTAGAGAATGGCCAGATCACAGATCGTTTTTCTACTTTTGTAAATCCCAGGGTTCCCATTCCTTTTCGGATTGAACAGCTGACCAGTATTAATGACAGTATGGTAATGGACGCCCCTCCCATCGAGGAGGTTCTGCCCAGATTCTTGGAATTCTGCAAGGGTGCGGTAATGGTTGCCCACAATGCAGACTTTGATATGGGATTTATTATGAAAAACTGTGACAGACTGGGGATTTCTCATGACTTTACCTATGTGGATACTGTAGGTATGGCCAGATTTCTGCTTCCTGCATTGAATCGTTTTAAGCTGGATACAGTAGCGAAAGCGGTAGGCGTTTCTCTGGAGAATCATCACAGGGCAGTGGATGATGCGGCGTGCACAGCGGAGATCTTTGTGAAATTTGTGCAGATGCTGGCAGAACGTGATATCGTGGATGTGGATGAATTAAATAAGCAGGGAGCAGTTTCAACGGATACTGTCAGAAAACTTCCTACTTATCATGCTATTATTTTTATGCGGAATGAACCGGGACGCATTAACCTGTATAAGCTTGTCAGCCAGTCTCATCTGAAATACTATCACAGAAGACCACGAGTACCAAAGAGCGTGCTGGAAAAATATAGAGAAGGACTTTTGGTAGGAAGTGCCTGTGAAGCAGGGGAGCTGTATCAGGCCCTTCTTAGGAATGCACCTGAGGCAGAAATCGCCAGACTGGTGAATTTCTATGATTATCTGGAAATCCAGCCAATAGGAAACAATAAGTTTATGCTTACAGATGAAAAGCATGATATGATAAATTCAGAGGAGGATCTCCGGGAGATCAACCGCCGGATCGTGAAGCTTGGAGAGCAGTTTAAAAAGCCGGTGGTAGCTACCTGTGATGTACATTTTATGGATCCTCAGGATGAGGTTTACCGTCGGATCATTATGGCCGGGAATGGATTTTCAGATGCGGATGAGCAGGCACCTCTGTATCTGCGTACTACGGAGGAAATGTTGGATGAGTTTTCCTATCTGGGCAGCGAAAAGGCTGAGGAAGTGGTGATCACAAATCCAGGTAAGATCGCGGATATGATCGAAAAAATTTCACCGATCCATCCGGACAAATTTCCACCGGTTATTGAAAATTCGGACCAGGATCTGAAGAATATCTGCTTTACCAAGGCTCATGAAATGTACGGCGATCCTCTTCCAAAGATCGTAGAGGACCGTCTGGATAAAGAACTGCATTCCATTATTTCCAATGGTTATGCGGTAATGTATATTATTGCCCAGAAGCTGGTATGGAAGTCTAATGAAGATGGATATCTGGTAGGCTCCCGAGGCTCTGTAGGTTCCTCCCTGGCAGCGACTATGTCAGGAATTACAGAGGTTAATCCTCTGCCACCCCACTATTTGTGCCCTAATCCTGATTGTAAATACAGTGATTTTGATTCTCCTGAGGTCAGAAAGTATTCCGGAATGGCAGGTTGTGATATGCCGGATAAGATATGCCCTAAATGTGGAACCAAAATGAAGAAAGAGGGATTTGATATTCCTTTCGAAACATTCCTGGGATTCAAGGGAGATAAGGAACCGGATATTGACCTTAACTTTTCCGGAGAATATCAGGCGAATGCTCACAGATATACAGAGGTTATTTTCGGAAAGGGCCAGACCTTCAAGGCAGGTACCATTGGTACACTTGCCGAGAAAACAGCTTTTGGTTATGTGAAAAACTATTATGAGGAACGCGGAGTACATAAGCGTTATTGTGAGATTAACCGTATTGTCCAGGGCTGCACCGGTGTGCGAAGGACTACCGGACAGCATCCGGGAGGAATTATCGTACTTCCTATGGGAGAAGAGATTGAGAAGTTTACTCCGGTTCAGCATCCGGCCAATGATGTGAACAGTGATATTATCACAACACATTTTGATTATCATTCTATTGACGGAAACTTGCTGAAGCTTGATATACTCGGGCATGATGATCCTACCATGATCCGTATGCTGGAAGATCTGACAGGAATCAGTGCCAGGGACATTCCCCTGGATCAGAAGGATGTGATGTCGCTGTTTGCCAGCACAAAGGCTCTTCATATTGAGCCTGAGGACATAGGGGGATGTAAGCTTGGCTGTCTTGGAATTCCGGAGTTTGGTACAGATTTTGCCATGCAGATGCTTATAGATACTAAGCCGAAATATTTCTCTGATCTGGTTCGTATTGCGGGGCTTTCCCATGGTACTGATGTATGGCTGGGAAATGCCCAGGTACTGATCCAGGAAGGAAAAGCAACTATTTCCACTGCAATCTGTACACGTGATGATATTATGATCTATCTGATCGGTAAGGGAGTAGAGAGTGGCCTGGCCTTTACCATTATGGAGAGTGTCCGTAAGGGCAAGGGTCTTCGTGAGGAGTGGATCACGACTATGAAGGAACATGATGTGCCAGACTGGTATATCTGGTCCTGTAAGCTGATCAAGTATATGTTCCCCAAGGCTCATGCAGCAGCCTATGTTATGATGGCATATCGTATTGCCTGGTATAAGGTATTTCAGCCACTGGCCTATTATGCGGCTTATTTTAGTATTCGTGCCACTGCCTTTTCCTACGAACTGATGTGTATGGGAAAAGAACGTCTGGAATATTATATGGCAGAGATACGCAAAAAAGGAGATGCTGCTTCCAAGAAAGATCAGGATACTTTGAAGGATATGCGTATTGTACAGGAAATGTATGCCAGAGGGATTGAGTTTGTTCCTATTGATATTTATACTGCCAAGGCCCAGCGGTTCCAGATTGTAGACGGAAAACTGATGCCTGCACTGGCCACCATTGATGGTCTGGGAGGTAAGGCAGCAGATGCAGTGGTGGATGCCGCCAAACAGGGCAGATTTTTGTCAAAGGATGATTTTCGTGACAGGACCAAAGTCAGTAAAACTGTGATTGATCTGATGGATGACCTGAAACTGTTCGGCGATATTCCTCAGTCCAATCAGATGTCATTGTTTGATTTCACCGGCTGATCTGTGCAAGTGTCAGATTGGCCATATCATAAGAGACAGAAAAACAAGGAGATGGATATGCGAAAAGAAGAATTGAGATATTTACAGAGACTGGCTGAGCTTTATCCTACAATAGGAAAAGCTTCTACGGAAATCATCAACCTGCAGTCTATTCTGAATCTGCCCAAAGGTACGGAACATTTTCTGTCAGACCTGCACGGAGAATATGAGGCATTTTCCCATGTTCTCAGGAATGGTTCAGGAGCAGTGCGCAAAAAGATTGATGATGTATTTGGACATACTCTCAGCAACAGCGACAAACGGGCTCTTGCTACTCTGATTTATTATCCGAAGGACAAAATTGATGTGGTTAAAAGTGAAGAAGAGGATATGGAAAACTGGTATAAGATCACCCTTTACCGTCTGATCGAGGTGTGTAAGACAACTGCCTCCAAATATACCAGATCCAAGGTACGCAAGGCTTTGCCTGCAGATTATGCCTATGTAATCGAGGAGTTGATCACAGAGAAAGCAGAAGTACTGGATAAAGAAGCTTATTATGATGCGATTGTAAATACCATTATTCAGATTGGAAGGGCAGAAAATTTTATTATTGCCCTGGCAGAATTGATCCAGAGGCTGGTTGTGGATCATCTGCACATTCTGGGAGATATTTATGACAGAGGTCCGGCACCTCATTTTATTATGGACAGACTGATGGAATATCATTCCCTGGATATCCAGTGGGGAAACCATGATGTAGTGTGGATGGGTGCGGCGGCAGGACAGCAGGCATGTATTGCCACTGTTTTAAGAAACAGTATCCGATATGATAACCTGGATATTCTGGAGGATGGATATGGAATTAATATGCTGCCTCTGGCCACCTTTGCCATGGAAGTTTACGGAGAAGATCCCTGTGAGATTTTTTCCATAAAAGGAAGTTCTGATTATAATATTTTGGAAAAAGAACTGGGCAAAAAAATGCATAAGGCCATTGCTGTGATCCAGTTTAAGTTAGAAGGAAAGCTTGTGCGTAAGCACAGGGAATTCCAGATGGAAGACAGGGCATTACTGCACAGGATCAATCCGAAAAAGGGAACGATCGTCATGCCGGATGGAAAGGAATATCCACTGCGGGATACGAACTTTCCTACTGTGGACTGGAACCATCCTTATGAGCTTACGGAAGGAGAAAGGGAGGTTATGGATAAACTTTCCTCAGCTTTTCGTAATTGTGAAAAGCTTCAGAGGCATATCCTCTTTCTCCTTGATAAAGGAGGGCTTTATAAGGTATATAATGGAAATCTGCTTTTTCATGGAAGCATTCCCCTTAATGAGGATGGAACCTTCCGTGAAGTACAGATTTATGGAAAAAGCTATAAGGGTAAGGAACTGTATGATATTCTGGAAGCCTATGTTCGCAGGGCATATTATGCGGTAGATAAAGAGGAACAGAAAAAAGGCAAAGATATTATGTGGTATATCTGGGCAGCACCCAATTCTCCTTTGTTTGGAAAAAGTAAAATGAGTACTTTCGAAAGGTATTTTATTGAAGATTCTACTACTCATGAGGAGAAGAAAAATGCATACTACAGACTCTGGGAAAAAGAGGAAATCGTGGACCAGATGCTTCTTGAGTTTGGATTGGATCCGGAGAAGGGACATATTATTAATGGACATGTTCCTGTTCATCAGAGTGAAGGTGAGAGCCCGGTGAAATGTAATGGCAAAGTAATTGTGATTGATGGTGGTTTTTGTAAGGCCTATCGGAAGGTTACGGGAATTGCAGGATATACTTTGATCTATAATTCCTATGGACTGACTCTCTGTGCCCATGAGCCCTTTACATCTAAGGCAGATGCTATTGCAAAGGAAACAGATATTGCTTCAAACCGTGTTGCAGTCCGTTATACACCGAGACGTCTGCTGGTTGGAGATACAGATACCGGATATGCCTTGAAGGAAAGAATCCAGGAACTGATCCAGCTTCTGGAAGCTTACAGAAAAGGTATCATTAAGGAAAAAAGTAAGTAATAGATGAAGCGGTTTGAAAATATCCGCTATATAAAAGGAGACGGATAATTTGTCGGAAACGAAATATAACAGGAGAAACAGAAGAGACCGAAAAAAAAGAATACTGACCAGACTTCTTATTGTATTGATTATTATATTCCTGCTTGTAGGCCTGGCAGGAATCCTTATGGCCAGGCAGAAACAGGATATGGAAAAACAGCAGAAAAAAGATGAGGCCATAGCAGCACTGGCCAGTATTCCTACAGTGACACCCACCCCGGCTGCGACACCAACTCCTACGCCTACACCGATTCCTACAGTAACTCCTACACCTGTTATTACCAGGGCACCTGCTTTTAATCCTGAGGATTATATAGGAGTCTGGAAAAGCGAAAACGGAAGGGTTACCATACAGATCACAGAGCTTACAGAGAAAACCATTACCTTTACTTACACACAGACCAACAAAAAAGAAACTGCTGTGTGTGAGGCAAATGTGAAAAAATCCGTGGCAGGAAATGCGGCAAATTTTTCCTTTAAAGATTCTCTGGGGAATAAGGCAAAGGGTTTCCTGACCTTTGACAACGGCAGGCTATATGCGTATATAAAAACCAGAAAAAAGGCAGAGGGCGCAAAAGTTCATCCGTCAGTTGACGGTATTATGATAAGAAATTAAAATGCAGGAGGAATAGACTGAAAATACAGTCCTTCCTCCTGCATTTATATTTTATTTTGCCATCTTTTTGTTATCTGTACGTCCCACAAGATAGTCCAGGCTGATTTCATAATAGTTGGCAAGGCGAATCAGCATTTCAATGGGAATATTTCTGGAACCGGTCTCATAGTGAGAGTAGGAACGCTGACTGATGTGAAGGATTTCGCTGAGTTCACGCTGGGACATATCAGCATCAGTACGCAAATCCTGAATACGTTGAAATTTCATATAGAGTTCGCTCCTTTTTTATTATAATATAAAAAGTATAAATCAGAACAAAATGAACACTTGCAAATTGGAGCAAAATGGGCTATAATAAAAGATAATCTTTTTCTCATTTCTTATTTTCTAAGCAGAGTTTTATCGTTTGACTGCGATTTCATCTGCATAATTTCCAAAATATATATTTATGTGTGAAACAGCGGGGATTTTTGCGCAAAGAAAGGAGTAAATTTGTTTGCAAGTGTTTTATCTGCTGCAATTCTGGGGATAGAGGTGCGTCCGGTTCAGGTGGAGGCAGATGTAAGTAATGGTCTGCCATCCTTTACAATGGTTGGTTTTCCTTCTGCTCAGGTGAAGGAGGCACAGGACAGAGTGCGGACAGCACTGAAAAATAATGGTTTTCAGTTTCCACCAAAAAAAATCACAGTAAATCTGGCTCCTGCAGATATGAAGAAAGAAGGAGCCGGATTTGATATGCCGGTGGCTGCTGCTGTGATGGCTGCTTTTGAGATGATAAAGCCTCAGGTATTGGAGGGGGTGATGATGTCCGGTGAAATCGGTCTGAATGGGGAAATCCATGAGGTTTCCGGAATTCTGCCCATGGTTCTCTGTGCCAGAGACCTGGGCTGCAGACTGTGTGTGGTGCCTTATGGAAATTTAAAGGAGGGCAGGCTGATCAGGGATGTTCCGGTAGCCGGAGTGAAGAATCTTCAGGAACTGATGCAATGCTTAAATAATCCGGAACCCTATATACAGAGAGAAGAGCAGGAGGAACCGGAAGTCGGAGGGGAAAGGAATCAACTGGATTTTGCGGACATTGAAGGACAGGAAAGTGCAAAGAGGGCAGCAGAAATTGCAGTGAGTGGATTTCATAATATACTGTTTATGGGACCACCGGGAACCGGCAAAACTATGCTTGCCAGAAGGCTGCCTACGATTATGCCGGGAATAAGCTTTGAAGAGAAGCTGGAACTTACCAAAATATATAGTATTGCCGGACTTTTGGCCAGAGATCATCCTCTGATCAGCCAGAGACCTTTCCGCAGTCCTCATCATACAAGCACCGCCTATGCGCTGGCCGGTGGGGGACGCAATCCAAGACCCGGTGAGATTACGCTGGCCCACAGGGGTGTGCTGTTTCTGGATGAGATGCCTGAGTTTTCCAGAAGTAGTCTGGAACTTCTCAGGCAGCCGCTGGAGGATAAGGTGATTCATATTGCCAGGGTAAGCGGAACCTACACGTTTCCGGCAGATTTCATGTTGTGCGCAGCCATGAATCCCTGTCCCTGTGGTTACTATCCGGATCTGAACCGTTGTACCTGCACTCCGGGGGCGGTAGCCGGTTATCTGGGAAAGATAAGCCGTCCCCTTCTTGACAGAATTGATATCAGTACAGAAGTGCCGCCTATTTCTTTTGAGCAGCTTCATCAGGGAAAGAGAGGAGAAAATTCAGCAGTGATCAGAAGTAGGGTGGAAAGGGTGCAGAAGCTTCAGAGAGAACGTTATAAAGATATGGATATCAAATTCAATGGTCAGCTTCGCAGCAGTCAGATCGACAGATTCTGCCCTGTGACAGACAGCGGTGCCAGACTGCTGGCAAGAGCTTTTGAACGGATTGCGTTCAGTGCCAGATCTTATCATAGGATACTGAAGGTTGCCCGAACTATTGCAGATATGGAAAGGGAAGAAAAAATTGCCAGTCATCATATTGGAGAGGCTTTATCCTACAGAGTTTTTGATAAGGAGTCAGTCATAAAATAAGGGATGGGAAGGTATTTATTATATGAAAGAATCTACTTCTGAAAATATCAGATGCATTACAAAGGAGGATCCGGAATATCCTGTAAAAATGAAACAGTATCCATCTATGCCAAACAAACTTTATGTAAAGGGCAGACTGCCTCTGGCAGAAAAGCCGGCAGTGGCTGTGATTGGTGCAAGAATGTGCAGTCCATATGGCAGAATTCAGGCATTCCGGTATGCGAAAGTATTAAGTGAAGCAGGCATTCAGATCATAAGCGGAATGGCACTGGGAATTGATTCAGAGGGGCACAAGGGTGCACTGGAGGGAAAAATGCCTACCTTTGCAGTACTTGGAAGTGGAGTGGATGTCTGCTATCCCAGGGCAAATCGAAAGCTTTATGAGAGAATTCTCTGGGAAGGGGGCGGAGTGATCAGCGAGTGCCCTCCTGGGACACAGCCTATGCCATGGTGCTTTCCGGCCAGAAATCGTATCATCAGTGCACTGGCAGATGCAGTGCTCATCGTGGAAGCAAAGGAAAACAGTGGCTCCCTGATCACTGCAGGGTTTGCTTTGGAACAGGGAAAAATGGTATATGCTATTCCAGGTGCAGTTACAGATGCTCTCAGCAGGGGCTGCCATAAACTGATTTATGATGGAGCCGGAATTGCCTACAGCCCGGAAATTATACTGGAAGAATTGGAAATCTGTACAAAAACCAATATAAAAAGCGATGAAAAAAATGACTTAGGACTTGAAAGTGATTTGAATATGGTGTATAGTTGTCTCGATTTACGACCAAAAAATGTGGACTATATTGTGCGAAAAACAGGTTTTTCTCCTGGTCAGGTAAGCAATTATCTGATAGAGTTAATGCTTCAGGGGCTGATTACAGAATGTGGAAAACATTATTATACAAGGACGTAGAGAGGGTAGCAATTCGGTTGTCGGTCGGACAACTGATGAAACAGAAAGTTACTGTAAAGGAAACAGTGACAACAGATAGTATAGATTGTAACTAGGAGAGATAGCATGGCGAAATATCTGGTGATAGTGGAGTCACCTGCAAAAGTAAAAACAATCAAGAAATTTTTGGGTGCAAATTATGATGTGGAGGCTTCCAACGGACATGTGCGTGATTTCCCCAAAAGTCAGTTTGGAATTGATGTAGAACATGATTTCGAACCTAAATATATTACCATTCGCGGAAAAGGAGAGCTTCTTGCCAAATTGCGTAAGTCTGCAAAAAAAGCAGATAAGATTTATCTGGCAACTGACCCTGACCGTGAGGGAGAGGCAATCTCCTGGCATCTGATGCAGGCGTTAAAGGAAGATCCGAAAAAAATGCACAGGATTACTTTTAATGAAATCACTAAAACTGCAGTAAAGACTTCTATCAAACAGGCCAGAGATCTGGATATGGATCTGGTAGATGCACAGCAGGCCAGACGTATGCTGGACCGAATGGTAGGTTATACAATAAGTCCGCTTCTCTGGGCAAAGGTTAAAAGAGGGTTAAGTGCAGGCCGTGTACAGTCTGTGGCTCTCCGTATCATCTGTGACAGAGAAGAGGAAATCAATGCGTTTATTCCTGAAGAGTACTGGAGTCTGGACGGAGAATTTCAGGTGCAAGGTGAGAAAAAACCTCTGCAGGCTAAATTTTATGGTACAGATAAGAAGATGAATATTCATAATAAGCAGGAAATGGATGAACTTCTTGCTGCTCTTCAGAATCAGGAATATGAGATTACGGAAGTGAAAAAGGGAGAGAGAACCAAGAATGCACCTCTTCCATTTACCACCAGTACACTGCAGCAGGAAGCTGCCAAGACACTGAACTTTTCTACTCAGAAAACCATGCGTCTTGCTCAGCAGTTATATGAAGGTGTTGATATTAAAGGAAGCGGTACAGTAGGTGTGATCTCTTATCTGCGTACGGATTCTACACGAATTTCCGAGGAAGCGGATACTGCGGCAAGAGAATATATCACTGCCCAGTATGGAGAGGATTACGTATCAAAAACAGAGAAGGCTGTTAAGAAGGGACAGAAAATACAGGATGCTCATGAAGCAATCCGTCCTACAGATATCAGCCGGACTCCGGTGCTTCTGAAGGAATCCTTGTCCAGAGACCAGTTCAGGCTTTACCAACTGATCTGGAGACGATTTGCAGCCAGCCGTATGGCTCCTGCAAAATATGAAACCACCTCTGTCAAAATAGGAGCAGGTGATTATACTTTTACAGTAGCTGCCTCTAAAATTGTTTTTGATGGATTTATGTCGGTTTATACAGACGAAGAAGACCAGAAAAAAGGAAACGTACTGAATCAGAGCCTGGAAAAAGGAATGAAGCTTACTTTGAAGGAATTGAAACCGGAGCAGCATTTCACACAGCCGCCGGCTCATTATACAGAGGCTTCTCTGGTAAAAACCATGGAAGAGCTTGGAATCGGCCGTCCTAGTACCTATGCTCCCACAATTACCACGATCATCAGTCGCCGCTATGTAGCGAAGGAACAGAAAAATTTATATGTTACAGAGCTGGGAGAGGTGGTAAACAGTATTATGAAGCAGGCTTTTCCAAGCATTGTAGATGTGAATTTTACAGCTACCATGGAGGGATTGCTGGACTGTGTGGCAGCAGGGACTGTAAAGTGGAAGACAGTTGTGAGCAACTTCTATCCGGATCTGAAGAGAGATGTGGATGAGGCTGAGAAGGAACTGGAAAAGGTGGAGATCCAGGATGAAGTTACTGATGTGATCTGTGATAATTGCGGCAGGAACATGGTGATCAAATACGGTCCTCATGGACGTTTCCTGGCATGCCCCGGATTTCCGGAATGTAGAAATACAAAGCCATATTATGAAAAAATCGGTGTTCTCTGTCCAAAATGTGGTAAAGAAGTCGTTCTGAAGAAAACCAAAAAAGGACGAAAATATTATGGATGTGAGAATAATCCGGAATGTGATTTTATGTCCTGGCAGAAGCCATCCAAAAAGAAATGTCCAAAATGCGGAAGCTATATGGTAGAAAAGGGAAATAAGCTTGTCTGCAGCCAGGAAACCTGTGGTTATGTAGAAGAAAAAACACAGGACTGACCGGGGAAAAAGAGAGTGATCTGTAAAAAAGAAAGCTTAGGAAACAGGATTCTGTAAATCAGCAGAATTCTGTTTTTTTGCGCTTTTTAACTTTAATATCAGAAAATCTATACCATCGGGGAAAATGTATTTGTTGAATAATATTTGGAAAAGAAATCTATTTTCAGAAAAGCAAAAATAAAATGAAAAATAGTAAAATTTATCTTGTAATTTTCAATCAAAACGTGTAGTATTAGACTATAAATATATGATTAACCATAACAAAGGCGAAAGGAGGACAATATGAGCGTTCAGTTGCTGGATAAAACAAGAAAGATCAATAAGCTTCTGCACAACAGCAGCTCTAGCAAGGTGGTGTTCAATGATATCTGTCAGGTACTGATGGAGACCTTGAGTTCCAATATTCTGGTACTCAGTAAGAAAGGTAAGGTTCTGGGCGTCAGTTTGTGTCCGGGTGTTGATGAGATTACTGAACTGATAGAGGATAAGGTCGGTGGATATGTAGATACTTTATTAAATGAGAGATTTCTGGGAGTTTTATCAACGAAAGAGAATGTAAATCTGCAGACACTTGGTTTTGAACATGTGTCAAATAGCTATCAGGGGATTATTAATCCTATTGATATTGCAGGTGAGCGTCTGGGAACTGTATTTATGTATCGATTTGACAGACCTTATGATATTGAGGATATCATTGTCAGTGAGTACGGTACCACGGTCGTAGGACTGGAGATGATGCGTGCAGTTCATGAGGAGAACGCAGAGGAAGACAGAAAACAGCAGGTTGTGAAATCTGCATTTAATACCTTGTCCTTCTCAGAACTGGAGGCGATTATCCATATTTTTGATGAGCTTGACGGAGATGAGGGAATCCTGGTAGCCAGCAAGATTGCTGACCGGGTGGGAATCACAAGGTCTGTGATCGTTAATGCTCTCAGAAAATTTGAAAGTGCAGGTGTGATCGAATCTAGATCCTCAGGTATGAAGGGAACCTATATAAAGGTTCTCAATGAGGTGATCTTTGATGAGCTGGAGGAGATCAAGGCTCAGAGAAACAAGAAAGGCTGATGGCATCAGATAAGCCGGAAGAGAATAAATGTTAAGTTTTAAGACTGCCTTTTATCCTTAGACAATATGGGATAGAGGGCAGTCTTTATCATTGTATATCAGTTATACCATCGCAAACCTGGCAGGCGATTTTCCCCATTTGGATAAAATAATTTGGAAATTGAGAAAAAGAAAGAAAAAGAGAGTATAAATTAGAAAAAGAGAGTATATATTGAATTATATAATACTCAGTGAAGTTGCTAATTTTACTTGTTTTCAATATTATATGGACAGTGATTAGCACTCGAAGTAAATGAGTGCTAGCAGAAATCGGCAGAATCTGACAAGGCGCCGAGACAGTTACCGGATATTTTGCAATAACAAAAAAGGTACGGTAACAGGAATGTTTTAGTTGGAGAATAAAGGAGGACATAGATCATGACATTAGTACCTTTAGGTGACAGAGTTGTATTAAAACAGGTTGAAGCAGAAGAGACAACAAAATCCGGAATCGTTCTTCCGGGACAGGCACAGGAGAAACCACAGCAGGCTGAAGTTGTAGCTGTAGGACCTGGCGGAGTTGTTGATGGCAAAGAAGTAAAAATGGAAGTAGTTGTAGGTGATAAAGTTATCTACTCCAAATATTCAGGAACAGAAGTAAAAATGGATGGAACAGAGTATATCATTGTAAAACAGAATGATATTCTTGCAATTGTTAAATAATCAGAGTTTAAACAGGAGGTCATATTATCATGGCAAAAGAAATTAAATTCGGCGCAGAAGCCAGAGCAGCTCTTGAAGCTGGTGTAAATAAATTAGCTGATACAGTAAGAGTAACATTAGGACCGAAAGGAAGAAACGTAGTTCTTGATAAACCATACGGTGCTCCGCTTATCACAAACGATGGTGTTACAATCGCAAAAGAAATCGAACTGGAAGACGGATTCGAAAACATGGGTGCACAGCTGATCAAAGAAGTTGCATCCAAAACAAACGATGTAGCAGGTGATGGTACAACAACAGCTACTGTTCTTGCACAGGCTATGGTTCATGAAGGAATGAGAAACCTTGCTGCAGGTGCAAACCCGATCATCCTGAGAAAAGGTATGAAGAAAGCTACAGATACAGCTGTAGAAGCAATCAAAAATATGAGCCAGACAATCAGCGGAAAGAAACAGATCGCAAACGTTGCATCTATTTCTGCAAGCGATGAAACAGTTGGACAGTTAGTAGCAGACGCCATGGAAAAAGTTTCCAAAGACGGTGTTATCACAGTAGAAGAATCCAAGACAATGCACACAGAACTTGACCTTGTAGAAGGTATGCAGTTCGATCGTGGATATGTATCTGCATATATGTCAACAGATATGGAAAAAATGGAAGCAAATCTGGAAGATCCATATATCCTGATCACAGACAAAAAGATCAGCAATATCCAGGAAATCCTTCCGTTACTGGAGCAGGTTGTTCAGGCAGGTGCAAAACTTCTCATCATCGCTGAGGATGTAGAAGGTGAAGCTCTTACAACTCTTATTGTAAACAAATTAAGAGGAACCTTCCAGGTAGTAGCTGTAAAAGCTCCTGGATATGGCGACAGAAGAAAAGAAATGCTTCAGGATATCGCAATCCTTACAGGCGGACAGGTAATCTCCGAAGAACTTGGTCTTGAACTGAAAGAGACAACAATGGCTCAGTTAGGACGTGCAAAATCTGTTAAAGTTGCAAAAGAAAATACAGTTATCGTTGATGGTATGGGCGACAAAGAAGCAATCGCAAACCGTGTTGCACAGATCCGTGGACAGATCGAAGAAACAAAATCTGAATTTGATAAAGAAAAATTACAGGAAAGACTTGCAAAACTGGCTGGCGGCGTAGCTGTTATCCGTGTTGGTGCTTCCACTGAGACAGAAATGAAAGAAGCTAAGCTTCGTCTGGAAGATGCTCTTGCAGCTACAAGAGCAGCAGTAGAAGAAGGTATCATTGCAGGTGGCGGATCTGCTTACATCCACGCATCCAAAGAAGTTGCAAAACTTGCAGCAACTCTGGAAGGTGATGAAAAGACAGGTGCAAACATTATCCTGAAAGCTCTGGAAGCTCCTCTGTTCCGTATTGCAGCAAATGCAGGACTGGAAGGCTCTGTAATCATTAATAAAGTAAGAGAATCTGAACCAGGAATCGGTTTCGATGCTCTTAATGAGAAATATGTAGACATGGTAGGCGAAGGTATCCTTGACCCTGCAAAAGTTACAAGAAGTGCCCTTCAGAACGCTACAAGTGTTGCGTCTACCTTACTGACAACAGAATCTGCTGTTGCAATTATTAAAGAAGACACACCAGCACCGGCTGCTAATCCGGGAATGGGAATGATGTAATCCACAAAGAGCGTGGTCTAAACAATATAAACCACAGTAAAGGGAATCATCGTCATAGACGTTGGTTCCCTTTTGTGGTATAATGCCTAATAAAATAATCCGGAAGACCGGAAAAATAAGAAAAGGAGTGATAAGGATGAGTGATCTTTATTCAGAATTGCTGGTAAAGAAAGAAAGCACAGCAAAAGACGGTATCATGAAATATGGATTGATCGTGCTGACTGCACTGGCAGTTTTGGCAGGAATTTTTGTTAATCCGTTGATTCTGCTGGCTGCTGTGGCACTTGGAATTGCATGCTATTTTGTAATCCCGAAGACAGATGTGGAGTATGAATATCTGTTTGTGAACGGAGAGTTTGACATTGATATGGTTATGGCAAAGTCAAAGAGAAAGAGGGTAAAAAGCTTCAATCTTTCTGAGGCAGATCTGGTGGCACCGTTAAATTCCCACAGAATGGACTATTATAATGGGAACCAGAACATGAAAGTTCTTGACTATTCATCAGGAAATCCACAGCACAAACGTTTTGGTGTGATCACCAGACTGGACAATGCTACATGTAAGATTATTCTGGAGCCGGATGAGGCTCTTGCCCAGGCAATGAAAAAAACTGCACCAAGCAAAGTATTTTTGGATTGACACGCTAACTAATTTTTGTTACACTTGATAAAAATAAAGGGCCAGTTACTGGTTCCTTATTTTTATTTTCTATTTAGGAAGGTCCTTTCGGGCCGAAGTTTTTTCTATACTTACTAATTTCACATACGCAAGGGAGGAAATGCAATGGGTACTATCATTGGTGAAGGTATTACTTTTGATGACGTCCTGTTAGTTCCGGCTTATTCAAAAGTAATTCCGAATCAGGTAGATGTCACAACGTACTTAACGAAAAAGATCAAACTGAACATTCCCATGATGAGCGCAGGAATGGATACAGTTACCGAACATCGTATGGCAATTGCCATGGCAAGACAGGGTGGTATTGGTATCATTCACAAAAATATGTCCATCGAGGCACAGGCAGAAGAGGTAGATAAGGTAAAACGTTCTGAGAACGGTGTTATCACAGATCCTTTCTATTTATCCCCTGAGCATACATTGAAAGATGCAGATGAGCTTATGGCAAAATTCCGTATCTCCGGTGTACCGATCACAGAGGGCAGAAAGCTTGTTGGTATCATTACAAACCGAGATCTGAAGTTTGAGACAGATTTTACCAAGAAGATCAAAGAGTGCATGACTTCTGAGGGACTGATCACAGCCAAAGAGGGAATCACTCTGGAAGAGGCAAAGAAAATCCTTGCCAAATCCCGTAAAGAGAAATTACCCATTGTAGATGATGATTTTAATTTAAAAGGCCTGATCACAATCAAGGATATTGAAAAACAGATCAAATATCCTCTGGCTGCCAAAGATGAGCAGGGACGTCTGCTCTGCGGTGCAGCAGTAGGAATTACAGCTAATGTACTTGCACGTGTAGATGCGCTGGTGAAGGCATGTGTAGATGTAATTGTAATTGATTCTGCACATGGTCATTCAGAGAATATTCTGAAGGCTGTCCGTGAAATTAAAGCTGCATATCCGGATCTTCAGGTAATTGCAGGTAATGTAGCTACAGGAGCAGCTACCAAGGCTCTGATCGATGCAGGCGTAGATGCAGTTAAGGTTGGTATCGGACCTGGATCTATTTGTACCACACGTGTGGTTGCAGGTATTGGTGTACCACAGATTACTGCAGTAATGGACTGTTATGAGGTTGCTAATCGTTATGGAATCCCGATCATTGCAGATGGCGGTATCAAATATTCCGGAGATGTTACCAAGGCAATTGCAGCTGGTGCAAATGTATGTATGATGGGAAGTATCTTCGCAGGCTGCGATGAGAGCCCGGGAACTTTTGAACTGTATCAGGGACGTAAATATAAAGTATACCGTGGTATGGGATCTATTGCTGCTATGGAGAACGGCAGTAAAGATCGTTATTTCCAGGAAAATGCAAAGAAGCTTGTTCCGGAAGGTGTAGAGGGACGTGTTGCATATAAAGGACATGTAGAGGATACTGTATTCCAGCTTATGGGTGGTCTTCGCTCAGGTATGGGATATTGCGGTGCAGAGAATATTGAAACTCTTAAGACTACAGGTAAGTTTATCAAGATTTCTGCTGCTTCTCTGAAAGAATCTCATCCACATGATATTCATATCACCAAAGAAGCTCCAAACTATAGTGTAGATGATAAATAAATAATGAATGATACCCCGGAGGTCCTGTGGATCTGCCGGGGTATTTTTGTGGAATTACCGGTTTTGATAGTGAAAAGAAAGGAATTCAATGGTATAATAGAAAAAACGAATTCCAGGAAATGGGTGGCAGAGAAAAGCTATGATACAAAAGAATCGGAGCGGTAAAAAAAGTACCGGATCTGCGAAAACAAAGAGAAAATCGGTTTCAAAATCAAAAACCAGTGCTGGATGCAGAAAAAAATCTTCCAGGAAATCAGGGAAAAACAGCAGAGTCCGACAGAGAAATCTGAGGATGCTGCTAATATGCATTATCCTGATGGTGGGAGTAAGTATGGGATGCTGGTATGGAATAAATAATATGCAGGAGAGGGAAAGAAAAGAGCAGGAAGTACTTCTGGAGCAGGAAAATTCAGGAAGCGGTCCTGAGCAGTGGCAGAAAGAAGGGGCTCCCTATATTGATGTGGAGCTGCTGACTCCCAATGAATACTCCAGACCGCAGATTCCCATTGAAAGCGTAAAATATATTGCAATTCACTATACTGCGAACCCAGGGGCAACAGCAATGGCCAACAGAAATTATTTTGAGAATCTGGCAAATACACATGAGACAAAGGTAAGCAGTCATTTTGTCATTGGCCTTGATGGAGAGGTGGTACAGTGCATTCCTACATCGGAGATGTCTTATGCGACAAATTCCCGTAATGTGGATACCGTATCGATCGAGTGTTGTCACCAGGATGAGACGGGAAAATTCAATGATGCAACCTATGATTCGGCTGTAAAACTGACAGCATGGTTATGTGTGCGATTCGGACTTACTTCTGAAAATGTGATCCGTCATTATGATGTGACAGGAAAGAACTGTCCAAAATATTATGTGGAGAATCTGGATGCATGGATTCAAATGAAGGCTGATATTGCTTCACAGATTGAGGTTGACTATAAATTAAAGAATATTCAGTAATGGTATATACTATTGTTTTTGAAAAAAAGTATGAAAAAAAGCATGAAACAAAAAAAATGCCTTGAAATATGTAAAGAAGTATTGTACTATAATAACAGTGTGTGAGTTTTCACGACAGTGTCTGCATGACTGGCGGAAGTAGGATTACCTACAGGGAGTGCAGCAAATATATGAGCCGACCGCCTGGGCAGCCTGGAAATTATTCAATGAATAAATAGGTTTCCCAGGCTTTTTTTAACCTTATTTTTAACGAAAAGGAGAAAAATTATGGAAATGTTATCACTGGAAAAAGAACTGAAAGAGAATTCCTATCCTGGAAGAGGAATTGTGATCGGACGTTCCGCAGACGGTAAGAAAGCAGTGACAGCTTATTTCATCATGGGCAGAAGCGAGAACAGCAGAAACAGAGTATTTGTAGAGGATGGAGAGGGAATCCGTACCCAGGCATTTGATCCGTCCAAGCTTACAGATCCGAGTCTGATCATCTATGCACCTGTACGTGTACTGGGAAACAAAACAATCGTAACTAACGGAGATCAGACAGACACTATTTATGAGGGAATGGATCATCAGCTTACTTTTGAGCAGTCCTTAAGAAGCAGAGAATTTGAGCCGGACGGTCCGAACTATACACCTCGTATCTCCGGTGTTATGCATGTAGAGAACGGAAAATTTAACTATGCAATGTCAATTCTCAAGAGCAACAACGGAAATCCGGATGCATGTAACAGATACACATTTGCATATGAGAATGCCATTGCAGGAGAGGGACATTTTATCCATACTTATAAATGTGACGGAAATCCACTTCCAAGCTTTGAGGGTGAGCCGAAACTGGTAGCAATTCCAGATGATATGGATGAGTTTGCAGAACTTCTCTGGAATAGCCTGAACGAAGATAACAAAGTATCTCTGTTTGTAAGATATATTGATATTGAGACAGGTAAGTACGAGAGCAAGATCATTAATAAGAATAAATAATAGTCACTTACTGAGTACAGATAGTGCTCATAGATTATTGTGGACATAAGACGATGCTTTCGCAGTAAGAAATTATTTACAGGAATTAATTTTAAAATACTTATTTGGTTCATACGGAGGATTTATATAATGAAAGAATTCGAATTAAAATATGGCTGTAACCCGAATCAGAAACCTGCAAAAATTTATATGGCAGACGGATCCGAGCTTCCGGTGAAAATCCTTTCGGGAAGACCGGGATATATCAATTTCCTGGATGCATTCAACGGCTGGCAGCTGGTATCAAATCTGAAAAAAGCTACAGGACTTCCTGCAGCAACATCCTTTAAGCATGTATCTCCTGCAGGTGCTGCTGTAGGACTTCCTCTTACAGAGACTCTGGCAAAGATCTACTGGGTAAATGATATGGACTGGAAGAATTTTTCACCATTAGCATGTGCTTATGCAAGAGCCCGCGGTGCTGACAGAATGTCCTCTTTTGGTGATTTCATTTCTCTTTCTGATGTGTGCGACAAAGATACTGCACTTCTGATCAAGAGAGAGGTATCTGACGGTGTCATTGCACCTGGATACACAGAGGAAGCTCTGGAAATCCTGAAGCAGAAGAAAAAAGGAAACTACAATGTGATCCAGATCGATGAGAACTTTGTACCGGCTCCGTTGGAACACAAAGAAGTATTTGGTGTAACTTTTGAGCAGGGACGTCAGGAACTTGAGATTGATGATGCAATGCTCTCCAATATTGTGACAGAGAATAAAGAGCTTACAGAGGAAGCAAAACGTGATATGAAGATTTCTCTGATCATCCTGAAATATACACAGTCCAACTCTGTATGCTTTGTAAAAGATGGACAGGCTATCGGTGTTGGTGCAGGTCAGCAGTCCCGTGTACACTGTACAAGACTTGCAGGACAGAAAGCAGACAACTGGTTCCTTCGTCAGTGTCCGAAGGTGCTGAATCTGCCATTTAAAGATACCATTTCCCGTGCAGAGCGTGACAATGCCATTGATGTTTATATCGGGGATGAATATATGGATGTACTTGCTGACGGTATGTGGGAGAAAACTTTCACAGAGAAACCGGAAGTATTTACAAAGGAAGAGAAACGTGCATGGCTGGATCAGATGACTGATGTTACACTGGGATCTGATGCATTCTTCCCATTCAGTGATAATATTGAACGTGCGCATAAGAGTGGTGTGAAGTATATTGCTGAGCCGGGTGGATCAGTGCGTGATGATGCTGTGATCGAGACCTGCAATAAGTATGGAATGGTGATGAGCTTTACTGGTATCAGATTGTTCCATCACTAAGTCCTTGATATGGGGACGCGCAGGACATTATATGTTTTTGTCCGCGGTTTCGGAGCCTAAGAAAAATTAAGCGCCAGGAAATCTGCTAAAAACATGTAAAAAATTTCAAACTCGCCGCAAATGCGGCTCAGACAGTGAAATTTTTTTACATAACGCAGATTTCCTGGCGCTAACTTTTTCTAAGACTCCTGCAAATGCGGGCAAAAACATATAATGTCCTGCGCTGGTTATGAGCAAGTAGCGAAGCGGATTGCGAATATACGCTTGACCCAGGGATGTTAATCAAGGACATTGGCTATAGATGTTATTGGCGGATATGGGATTGCTATAATTATGGAAAGTCATAGAAGGGGACAAAAAAAGCATCAGCTCTAGCTGATGCTCTGAGAGCGATAGACGGGGCTCGAACCCGCGGTCTCGACCTTGGCAAGGTCGCGCGTTACCAACTACGCCACTATCGCATTTGTGATGTCGGTTGAGTTATTACCTCAGCGACAAAATATATATTACTATAGAATGACAGGTTTGTCAAATGTTTTTTTATCAATTTTGAAATTTTTTATGATGATGTTACTATAGAATATAGAAATCATAGAAGCAATATAGTTTATGAAGATTCCGTGAAGGATGGGGGTGGAAAATTGCAAATTGGGAGGGGGTGTGCTATGATAGGACAGACGGAGAGAGACTATAAAGGAGTTGAGGCTCAGTTTATGAAGAAAAAAATTTTAGTATTATTAGTTTGCAGTATGCTTACTTTACCGACAACAGTTTCTGCGGATATTCTGGATTATGAGGGGACAATTAATGCTTATAAGCAGGATAATAAGACACCGCAGACCTTTGAGATTGATAATGGAAGTGGAGAGAAGGTAACTGCAGTTGCCAAGTCGGATAAGGTTTCTGTTTCTGCAAAGGCGACTTATATACGTTCTATGCCGGGGAAAAACGGAAAGAAGCTTGCAAGAGTGTATCTTGGTACCGGTGTTGAGAGAGTGGCCGTATGTGATAATGGCTGGAGTAAAGTGACTTATGAGAAAAAGAGTAAAAAGGGTACGGAGAAGATCAGTGGCTATGTGCCCACAAAACATATCAATGACAGTGATCAGGTTGCTCAGGCAAAGGGAACTTTTACAGCACTGAAGGACAGTGATATTCTGGATTATCCGGGAAAGAAGGATGGACAGGTAGTAGGTGAGGTCATTCAGGAAGATGAAGTGAAGCGCCTGGCTACAGTGAACGGTATCTGGAGTCAGATTTACTATAAAAAAGAGAATGGGAAAAGAGGCATTGGATATATTCCAACCAGTGTTCTGGAGAATATTGCAGCAGAGGAGAAAACAGAGGAGTCAAAGGTCGCTAAAGTAGACGGTGAAGAAGCAGGAACAATTCATAAGAGTGAAGGCAAAGGTGTTTTTGCAGAGGCTGTGGATGGCGTAACTGCTTCAAAGGGAGAGTCTGTGGATGGAGTGCAGGTGGGAACTCCGGTAGCTGTGTCTTCAGATGCGTCACTGGTTCCGCTGGGAACCTTTAAGATTACTCATTATTGTCCCTGCAGTATTTGTTGTGGCCCTTGGGCAAATGGCATTACTTCTACAGGGGTGACTGCTACGACAAACCGTACGATTGCGGTGGACCCTACACAGATTCCATATGGGTCTAAGGTTGTGATCAATGGACAGGTTTATGTTGCAGAGGACTGTGGTGGTGCGATTAAACATAATTGTATAGATATTTATGTTGCTACCCATCAGGAAGGGGAGGACAAAGGGGTATATTATACAGATGTTTATTTGTTAAAGTAGAAAATAAGAAAGAATTTAACCGAATCAAGTAAGTCCCCTGATTCAATTGCGAAAAGCAATAAGCAGTGGGTGGGGACTTGCTTGTATCAGGAGGAGTGCAAGCTCCTTCTGATAAACTGCGAAGCAGTTATTCGGTTATGAGCAAGTAGCAAAGCGGATTGCGAATATCCGCTTGACCTGAAAATAAAAATCCGGGAGAATCTGGAAATGATCTGTTATATCTGTGATCATTTCGGAAGTTCTTCCGGATTTTTTGAAATTATCTTTTATGCGTTTTGTAATGCCTGTTCAATATCAGCGATAATGTCATCCACATTTTCAATACCAACAGAGAGACGGATCATTCCAGGTGATACGCCGGCTTCTGCAAGCTGTTCATCGTTCATCTGACGATGGGTATGGCTTGCCGGATGCAGGATCATGGTTTTGGATGCTGCTACGTGAGTTGCGATGGTGGCAAGCTTTAAGCTGTCCATAAAGCGGACTGCAGCTTCTCGACCGCCTGTCAGCTCAAAGGAGATAACACCACAGGTTCTGCCTTCGTTCATGTATTTCTGAGCAAGTGTATAGTATTTGTCATCAGGAAGTCCTGCATAGTTTACGTGAGACACTTTCTCATGGGCATTCAGGAATTCGGCGATCTTCTGTGCATTATAGCAGTGACGTTCTACACGAAGAGGAAGAGTTTCCAATCCCAGGTTTAACAGGAAGCAGTTTGTAGGAGACGGGATGGAGCCAAGATCACGCATCAGCTGAGAGGTTGCCTTTGTGATATAAGCCTTCTTTCCAAACTGTTTCGTATAAATAACACCATGATAAGATTCATCCGGTTCAGTCAGTCCGTGATATTTGTGTCCATAGGCATCCCAGTCAAAGTTACCGCTGTCAACGATAGCACCGCCGACCTGTACAGCATGTCCGTCCATATATTTGGTTGTGGAATGGGTAACGATATCAGCGCCCCACTCAAAAGGACGGCAGTTTACAGGTGTAGCAAAGGTGTTGTCTACAATAAGCGGAACTTCATGTTCGTGAGCAACCTTAGCGAATTTTTCAATATCCAGAATTACCAGAGCCGGGTTTGCGATGGTTTCTGCGAAAAGTACTTTTGTATTCGGACGGAAGGCAGCTGCGATTTCTTCAGGGCTTGCATCGGTGTCAACGAAAGTGCAGTCAATGCCAAGCTTCTTGAAAGTAACAGCCAGGAGGTTGAAGGTTCCTCCGTAAATGGTGGAGGCTGCTACCACATGATCTCCAGCTTCACAGATATTGAAAACTGCGTAGAAATTAGCTGCCTGTCCGGAAGAAGTAAGGATTGCAGCAACACCACCCTCCAGATCTGCAATTTTTGCTGCTACAGCATCATTTGTGGGGTTCTGCAGACGGGTATAGAAATAACCCTCTGCCTTCAGATCGAAAAGCTGTCCCATTTCATCAGTAGTATCATACTTGTATGTTGTACTCTGACAGATTGGAAGTGCACAAGGTTCACCCTTTGATGGGGTGTAACCGGAATGGAGGCATTTAGTCTCTAATTTTAAGTCACTCATGAGTTTGATTCCTTTCTTTATGCGTAAGTTGCTCCAGTAAATTATGTATTAATATGGGAAAATCAGATAATATGATGGGATATTGATACAAAATTTCATGATAGCAGTAAGAAAATTATACCGCCGAAAACCAGATAAGACAATAAAAAGACAATAAAAAATGAAATAAAAAAATGCCCAGAGCCGGAATCGAACCAGCGACACGAGGATTTTCAGTCCTCTGCTCTACCAACTGAGCTATCTGGGCATTTGGTCTGTGATTTGTTGTATCACAGGCCTTATCATAGCATATTGATTGTTTGAATGCAAGTAATTTTTATGATTTTTGCGAAAAAAGAGAAAGTTATAACAAAATTTACTTTATCTTGCCATAAGGTAGATTTTTTCTATATCTCTCATATTGAGCTGCTTGAAGACTCCGATGGTTCGAGTGTCTTCGAAACTGCATTTGAATGCCAGATCATGAATTTGCTGATCTGTGAGATCCAGACCCAGTTCGTGTAAACTGGTGGGCATTTCTACAGAACGGAAAAAATTTTCCATTGCTACGATTCCTGCAAGGGCTGTTTCTTTATAATCAGTTCCACATGGAATGTCAAATACGTTAGTGGCAAACTGAGCGAAACGTTCAGGATTTACCTCGTAGACATAGCGTGCCCAGCTTCCCCAGATGGCAGCAAGACCTGCACCGTGGGTTACATTGTAGACACCGCCCAGTTCGTGTTCAAGCTGATGACAGGCCCAGTCACCGCCCCCGGTACCGCATCCGGTCAGACCATTGTGGGAGAGACTTCCTGCCCACATGATTTCTGCCCGTGCACTGTAGTTTTCCGGTTCCTTCATAAGGATACGGGCATTATAAATGACCGTCTGCATCAGAGCTTCGCTGATACTGTCTGTGATCTCCATAGTTTCAATATTTACAAAATATCGCTCCATAGTGTGCATGAGGATATCCACACATCCACTTTC
The DNA here is from genome assembly GCF_014297245.1 of Blautia difficilis. Taxonomy (NCBI): domain Bacteria; kingdom Bacillati; phylum Bacillota; class Clostridia; order Lachnospirales; family Lachnospiraceae; genus Blautia; species Blautia difficilis. The sequence continues at coordinate 59,960 of NZ_JACOQG010000017.1, forward strand.
TGTCTGATATTGAGGAAGTGTATAGGTGAGACGTGGATTTAAGATGGCAAATTTGGGTCTGCAGTAATCAGTCTTTGCACAGCCTCTTTTTTCCTCGGTTTCTTCATTGGTGATAACGCTGGAACTGCTCATTTCACTTCCGGAAGCTGCAATTGTAAGAATGACACCGATGGGCAGACAACCGGTTGGAACAGCCTTTTTCAGACAGAAATCCCAGACATCGTTGTCCGGATTTGCAACACCATAGCCGATAGCCTTGGAAGAGTCAATAACACTTCCACCTCCTACAGCAAGAATAAAGTCTACATTTTCTTTTCTGCATAACTCAATTCCCTCGCGGACTTTGGAGAGATGTGGATTAGGAACCACACCACCCAGAGTGACATATTCAAGGTCTGATTCTCTCAGGTTAGAAGTGATTTCATCGATCAGTCCGGAACGGACAGCACTTTGACCACCGTAATGGATCAGCACTTTTTTTGCACCATATTTCTTCAGCAGGGAACCTGTCTGAAGGTGGGTATCTTTGCCAAAAACAACCTGGGTTGGTGTATAATATTCAAAATTTCTCATGATATGTAAAAGACCTCCTATAGCTTTACAGGTTAAACGAATCAGGTAAGTCCTCTGCGTTGAGTGTAAAACGTAACAGGTAGCAGGTGGGACTTCCTCTTTATATTAAAACAAATAATGGGAAAATAGTCAAAAAATAATAAAATAACAAAATATTTTTACTACACGGACAAATGTCTTTTTGTGGTTGACACAACGGAAGGAATTGGTTATAATCGTGATAATTACTGAGCTTATAACAAAGGAGGATTACTAAGATGTATTCAATCGACGATGTAGCAAAGACAGACAAGGATATTGCAGACCTGATCAAGGCGGAGCTTGCACGCCAGAATTCCCATATTGAGCTGATCGCTTCAGAGAACTGGGTAAGTAAAGCAGTTATGGCAGCAATGGGAAGCCCTCTTACGAATAAATATGCGGAAGGATATCCGGGGAAGAGATTTTACGGCGGATGTTCCTGTGTAGATGAGGTAGAAACTCTTGCGATCGAACGTGCGAAAGAATTATTCGGATGTGAATATGCAAATGTACAGCCACACTCCGGAGCACAGGCAAATATGGCAGTCTTTTTTGCAATGCTGCAGCCGGGAGATACAGTAATGGGTATGAATCTGGACCATGGCGGACATCTGACACATGGAAGTGCTGCAAATATGTCCGGAACCTACTTTAAGCCCGTATATTATGGAGTAAATGATGACGGTGTGATCGATTATGAAGAGGTCAGAAGAATCGCCATTGAGAATAAACCAAAGCTGATCGTAGCAGGTGCAAGTGCCTATGCCAGAGTTATAGATTTTAAGAAATTCCGTGAGATTGCAGATGAAGTTGGGGCTTATCTGATGGTAGATATGGCGCATATTGCCGGTCTGGTAGCAGGTGGACAGCATCCAAGCCCGATTCCTTATGCAGACGTTGTAACTACAACCACACACAAAACTCTGCGTGGACCAAGAGGCGGTCTGATCTTAAGCAGTGCAGAGAATGCAAAGAAATTCAACTTTAATAAAGCAGTATTCCCTGGAATCCAGGGTGGTCCTCTGATGCATGTGATCGCTGCCAAGGCAGTATGTTTCAAAGAAGCACTTCAGCCGGAATTTAAGGAATATGCAAAGATGATCGTTGAGAATGCGCAGGCACTTTGCAAAGGACTCCAGAAACGAGGAATTGATATTGTTTCCGGTGGTACGGACAATCATCTGATGCTTGTAGACCTCAGAAGTCTGGGCGTTACAGGCAAGCAAATGGAGAATCTTCTTGATGAAGTAAATATCACCTGCAATAAGAACGCAATTCCCAATGATCCTCAGTCTCCATTTGTTACAAGTGGTGTACGTCTCGGAACAGCAGCAGTTACTTCACGAGGCATGAAACCGGAAGATATGGACAAGATCGCAGAAGCAATTGCTATGACCTTAAAAGAAGAAGGCAGCCAGGAAAAGGCAAAGGCAATCGTCAAAGAACTTACAGACAAATATCCTCTGGTTGGATAAATAAATCATACAAAATAATGTATAAAAGCGAAATGCATGGTTCATGAGTGAACAGCACTTCGCTTTTATTTATTATGTCGCTGAATCGAGAAACTTATTTAATCGAATCAAGTAAGTCCCCTGCGGAGGTTACAAAAAGCAATAAGCAGTGGGTGGGGACCTTAACCAAATTATACCAAAATTATCCAAATAAAATCATGGATTTTTTTCAGAAAACGTAGTATAGTAACAATAGCTGATAATAAGTTACTGAGAACAGAGTGAACAGTAACGATGATATATCACAGTATATTGAAAACAATCACAGAGAGCAGGTGACAGAATTTGGAAAAAGTGATAATCATAGGTGCCGGACCTGCAGGAATTTCCGCTGCGCTTTATGCAGTTCGTGGAAATCTGGATCCCCTGGTGATCAATAATGGGATCGGTGCATTGGAAAAAGCAGAGAAAATAGAAAACTATTATGGATTGGAACATCCTCTGTCCGGTCAGGAACTATATGACACAGGAATTAGTCAGGCGAAAGCGCTTGGCGTACGAATATTGGATGCACAGGTTCTGGGAGTCGGTGGGTTTGATACTTTTGTGGTAAAAACTACAGAAGGTGAATTGGAGACTCAGAGTCTGATCCTTGCAACAGGAAGCAAACGTGCTGCACCGAAGATTCCGGGTGTTAAAGAGTTTGAGGGAAAAGGTGTCAGTTACTGTGCAATCTGCGATGCTTTCTTTTACAGAGGCAAGGATGTGGCAGTTCTGGGAAATGGTGATTTCGCCATGCATGAAGCAAAGGAATTGTCCAATACTGCTTCTACAGTAACCATTTATACCAACGGTGAAGAACCGGAATTTACACCTGAAGAGAATATCAGTGTAAACACAATGAAGATCCAGTCTGTAGAGGGCGATGATCTGGTATCCGGAATCCGTCTTGAACCTGATGTGCAGGTGGAGGAAATAAATGCAGAAGCAGGTCAGCAGGCAAATGATTTCTGTCCTGCAGATGGTGTATTTATAGCAATGGGAACTGCAGGCAGTACTGAGATTGCCCGCCAGATGGGAGCCGAACTTACTGAAAAAGGCAACATTAAAGTTAATGAAAATATGGAAACAACCATCCCAGGACTCTATGCGGCAGGTGACTGTACAGGTGGACTTCTTCAGGTGGCGAAAGCTGTCTATGAGGGAGCACAGGCTGGTATTAATGCAGGAAAGTATGTAAGAGCTTTAAAATAAAAACTGAAAATTTAACAGAGTTATAGTGCTGATATTATAAAATCAGAGAACTTACATTGTAAATTTTTATAAAGAATAAGCAAAGGAGATATGAATTATGGCAAAAGAGATTACAACAGCAAATTTTGAAACAGAAGTATTAAAATCTGAGAAACCGGTTCTTATTGATTTCTGGGCAACATGGTGTGGTCCATGTATGCGTCAGGGTCCGATTGTAGAAGAACTGGCAGAAGAGGGATACGCAGTAGGAAAAGTAGACGTAGATCAGAATATGGAGCTTGCACAGCAGTTTCGCGTTGTAAGTATCCCTACACTGATCCTGTTTAAGAATGGGGCAGAAGTGCAGCGTTTTGTAGGTCTTACTTCCAAAGAAGACTTAAAGAGTGCACTGGAAGGCTAAAGCTTTATGAAGATTTTATTAGCGGCATGCAATGCCAAATATATTCATTCCAATCTTGCAGTCTATGATCTGCAGGCATATGCATCTGAATATACAGACCATATCATATTGAAAGAATATACGATCAATCAGCAGAAAGATGATATCATGCGTGATATTTATCTGGAGCATCCGGATGTGGTATGTGTGTCCTGTTATATCTGGAATATTTCTTTTGTAAAAGAACTGATGGCAGATCTGGCAAAGATTCTTCCGGACGCCGACTTCTGGGCCGGCGGTCCGGAAGTTTCTTATGATGCGGAGAAATTTCTGTCAGAGAATCCGGAATTTACAGGAGTTATGGTAGGAGAAGGGGAAGAAACTTTTCAGGAACTTTCAGGATATTATGTTAAGAAGAATCCGGAAAAACTGGAAAATATAACAGGAATCTGCTACAGAGACGGAGAGAAGATCATACATAATGGATGGCGTCAGATCATGGATCTCAGCAGTATTCCCTTTATTTACAAAGATCTGTCAGAGTTTAAGAACAGGATTATTTATTATGAGAGCAGCAGAGGATGTCCCTTTTCCTGCAGCTATTGTTTGTCTTCTGTAGATAAGAAGCTGCGGTTCAGGGATATAGAGATGGTGAAAAAGGAACTGCAGTTTTTTATAGATCATAAGGTTCCGCAGGTGAAATTTGTAGATCGTACCTTTAACTGTAAACATGATCATGCGATGGCAATCTGGAAGTATATTAATGATCATGACAATGGGGTAACAAACTTTCATTTTGAAATATCAGCAGATCTGTTAAGAGAAGAGGAACTGCAGGAAATGTCAACCATGCGCCCAGGTCTGATCCAGCTGGAGATCGGAGTACAGTCCACAAATCCGGATACAATTAAAGCGATACACAGAACAATGGATTTTGAAAAGCTGAAAGGAATTGTGGACCGTATCCACAGCTTTGGAAATATCCATCAGCATCTGGATCTGATCGCAGGACTGCCCTATGAGGACTATGACAGTTTCCGCAATTCTTTTAATGATGTTTATGCGCTAAAACCACAGCAGCTTCAGTTGGGATTTTTGAAAGTTCTGAAAGGCTCGCATATGATGGAAATGTGCCGTGAATATGGCATTGTCTATAAGAATCGGGAACCCTATGAGGTTCTTTCCACAAAATGGCTGGATTATGATCATGTTCTGAAATTGAAAAATGTGGAAAATATGGTGGAAGTGTATTATAATAGTGGACAATTCCAGAAAACACTGGAATATGCGGAGAGCTTTTTTCCGGATGCGTTTTCTATTTATGAAGGTCTTGGAATCTTTTATATGGAAAAAGGGTATGGAGATGTTTCTCATACCAGAATGAGACGGTATGAAATTCTTCTGGAATATCTGGAGACTGTACCGGGAATTTCCAGGGCAGAGGTAGCTGACCGAATGATACTGGATCTTTATCTGAGAGAAAATCTGAAGAGTCGTCCGGGATTTGCCGGGGATCAGAAGCCCTATGAAAAGCTTGTATGGGACTACAGAAAGCGGGCACATGTACCGAAAAATGCCCATGTGGAAGTGTTCGGAAACGGCAGAGCTTTGTATTTTGACTATAACCGCAAGGATCCTCTGGATAACAATGCTTATGTGGAGGATGTTACAGAACAAATTTTTAATTTCAGAGGTAACTCTGAGAGTTGTTATTAAAACGAGGTGACAGAAATGGGAATGTTTAATCCAAAAAACCGTAAAGTGATCTGTGCGATCATTGCTGTGATTCTGGTGCTGGCGATGGTAGTGCCGATGGTATTATCTCTTCTGGTTTATTAAGGGGCAGTACAATGAGACTGGGACAAAAAGCAATGGAAGCATTACAGGCAGAGGTTACCGGATGCCTGCAGCCGGGAGATGAACTGGTTGTGGCCTGTCCGGTGGCACTGGGAGGAACTTCACGTATTGCAAAACAGGAGAGAGAGAAACTGTCAGAGCGATTTTCAGCAGGCTTTGTCTGTGACTGTATGTTGTTGCAGCAGGAATACGGATTCAGTAAAAAAGACCATGAAGGCAGAGATATGAGTAATCTTCATCTGGAGGAAAAAGCAGAAGGCAGCAGTATATGGCAGATGGCTGTGCAGGCAGGTGCAAGTGCTCTCTATGCCATGGGCGAAGGGGGATTTTTAAGTGCCCTCTGGAAAGTGGCAGAGGCTTCCCAGGTGGGACTGACTGTGGATTTCCGTAAGGTACCTGTCCGTCAGGAAACGATAGAGGTCTGTGAAATATTTGATCTTAATCCATATAAATTGTGTTCACATGGATCTGTGCTTATTGGAATCTGTGGCGGAGAGGCATTAGTTCAGGAACTTCATAATGCAGGCTATGAAGCTGCAGTGATCGGACAGACCAATGCCGGAAATGATCGTCTGCTGTACAGCGGTGGGAATGCAAGATATCTGGAACGACCGGCAGAAGACGAATTATATAAAGTGTGCAAGAAACAAAAGAAATAAAAAGAACAGGACTAATAAAATGGCAAAGTTAAATATTGTACTTCATGAGCCGGAGATTCCGGCAAATACAGGAAATATTGGACGTACCTGTGTGGCAACAGGCACCAGACTTCATCTAATCGAGCCACTGGGCTTCTCCCTGAGCGAGAAGGCGCTGAAGCGTGCAGGAATGGATTACTGGAAGGACCTGGATGTAACTACCTATCTGGATTATGAGGATTTTCTGCAGAAAAATCCGGGAGCAAAGATTTATTATGCCACTACAAAAGCTCCCCAGACCTATGTGGATGTTAATTATGAGGAAGACTGTTATATTATGTTTGGCAAAGAAAGTGCAGGAATCCCGGAGGATATTCTTGTGAACCATCAGGATACCTGTGTGCGGATTCCTATGATCGGAGATATCCGTTCTTTGAATCTGAGTAATTCTGTAGCTATTGTTCTTTATGAGGCACTGCGTCAGAATCATTTTGACCATATGAATCTGGCCGGACATCTGAGAAATTATGAGTGGGATTGAGTGAAAGATTCGGACTGCCTGATGGGAGTTTTGAACAGAAAAGCTGCCTGATGGCAGCTTTTTTTACATTTATTTAGAGCTTGGTGGTCCATTGAGACAGATCCCAGACCTGGGTAGCCAGGCCTTCATAGAATTCCGGCTCATGGCAGACCATCAGGACACTTCCCTTGTACTCCTTCAGGGCTCGCTTTAATTCTTCCTTGGCAGCCACATCCAGATGGTTGGTTGGCTCGTCCAGCAAAAGTACATTGGTAGGTCTGTTTAACAATTTGCAAAGTCTTACCTTGGCTTGTTCACCGCCACTTAAAACCATGATACGGCTCTCAATATGTTTGGTGGTGAGACCACATTTTGCCAGAGCAGAGCGTACCTCATACTGGGTGTAGGAAGGAAATTCCTGCCAGATTTCATCAATGCAGCTGTTATCTCCGGAACCGGACATTTCCTGTTCGAAATAACCGATCTCCAGGTAATCCCCCTGTTCTACTTCGCCGGACAGAGGCGGGATCAATCCCAGAATACTTTTTAACAGAGTAGTCTTACCGATGCCGTTGGCACCGATCAGGGCTACTTTTTCTTTGCGCTCCATGGTCAGATTCAAAGGTTTGGACAGCGGTTCGTCATATCCGATGACAAGATCCCTTGCTTCAAAAATAATGCGGCCGGTGGTGCGGCCTTCCTTGAAATGGAATTCCGGTTTTGGCTTTTCAGCAGCCAGTTCGATCATATCCATTTTGTCCAGCTTTTTCTGACGGGACATAGCCATATTGCGGGTGGCAACACGGGCCTTATTTCTGGCTACAAAATCCTTCAGGTCTGCAATTTCCTTCTGCTGTCGGTTGTAGGCGGCCTCCAGCTGGGATTTTTTCATAGCATACACTTCTTGAAATTTATCATAATCGCCTACATAGCGGTTCAATTCCTGATTATCCATATGATAGACTAGATTGATCACACTGTTCAGAAATGGAATATCGTGGCTGATTAGGATAAAGGCATTTTCGTAATCATTCAGATAACGTTTCAGCCATTCAATATGCTCTGCATCCAGATAGTTAGTGGGCTCATCCAGGAGAAGAATATCCGGTTTCTCCAGCAGAAGCCTGCCCAACAGAATCTTGGTACGCTGCCCGCCGGATAATTCTGTTACATCACGGTCCAGACCGATTTCTGTCAGTCCCAGTGCCCGGCCTACTTCCTCAACTTTGGCATCGATCATATAGAAATCATGCATGGTCAGCAGATCCTGGAGGGTACCCAGATCCTCCATATACTGCTCCAGTTCTTCAGGAGTAGCATCGCCCATTTTTTCACAGATTTCATTCATCTGTTTTTCCATATCGTACAGAAAATCAAAGGCAGAGGCCAGTACCTGGCGGATAGTCATTCCGGAAGTCAGTACGGTGTGCTGATCCAGATATCCAACCCGGACATTTTTGGCCCATTCCACTTTGCCTTCGTCCGGCATTAATTTTCCGGTAATAATATTCATAAAGGTAGATTTTCCCTCGCCGTTGGCTCCGATAAGCCCCACATGCTCACCTTTCAGCAGACGAAAGGACACATCATTAAAAATCGCACGGTCACCAAAGCCGTGAGTCAGGTGTTCTACATTTAATATACTCATAAATTCTCGTATAATCCAATTATCTTAGATGGTAATTGGATTTTTCCTTTCTCCCAGTTAACACTGGGTATTTATTTCCATCTCTGATATATTTTGAAAAGGCACTGTGGATCTGTATCTATAACT